>JBEBSO010000023.1:0-15033 GCA_040394275.1 Telluribacter sp. | reverse complement strand
ATGGTGGTACATCCCGCCCATATCGAAAGCCTGGTCGGCCGTTTCGGCAAGGATCCCCGGATCAGCATGCTGATCGAAACCAGGGAAGCCATGGCGCACCTGGAAGAGTTTGCCGCCATGCCGCTGGAAAGGGTGTACGTAGGGCTCAACGACCTTCATATTTCCTGCGGTACGCCCAACATCTTTTACCCGCTTGCGGACGGCACCGTTACGAAGATACGGGATGCTTTCCGCCGGTTACCTCTGGGGGTGGGAGGGCTTACTTACCCGGGCGGCGGCAGCCCGGTAGCAAGCCGGCACCTGATCAACGAGTATGCCCGCCAGCAGGTCGATTTCAGCTTCCTGAGGCGTACTTTTATAAAGGATTGCCGGCAGTACACCATGACATCGATGTTTGCCCAGATACAGCAGGCATTCCGCGAGGCGAAGCAGCGGACCCCGGAAGAGGAAGAGGCGGACAGCCGGGCTTTCAGGGTGCAGGTGGAAAGCTGGATCACCAATATCCATCACCTATGATCTTACTGATGTATCCGCCCCCTCCGGATCACCTGGAGCGTCTTCAGCGGGCAGCCCCGGACCATGAAATACGGCATGCAGGCAGTGAGGAAGAGGCAAGGCTGCTGGTCCGGGACGCAGAGATTGTGATGGGTAACCGCTATTTTATCCAGTCGCTGCCTTACGCGGGCAAGCTCAGGTGGTTTCAATCCAATTCGGTGGGCGTAGACCTTATCCTGTCTCAAAAGGAATTCCTGAAGCAGCAGGGCATACGGCTTACCTGTGCCAGGGGAGTTTACGATACGGAGCTGGCGGAGCACACCCTCGCCATGATACTGGCGCTGTACCGGTCGTTGCCTTTGCTCCGTGACGAGCAAAACCGGAAAAACTGGAAGCGGCATCGCCTGAAGACTTTCAGGGGAAGCAGGTGTCTCATCCTGGGATGGGGGAGCCTGTCCAGGCATATCGCCTCAGTGCTGGCCGCGATGGGCGGGAAGGTATCAGCGGTCAGGAACCAGCTGTCCGACAGCGTTTTCGGTGACGTACAGGTCTTCGGGCAAAGCTCATGGAGGCAGCAGCTGCCGCACACGGACCTGCTGATCATCTGTCTTCCGAAGACACCCGAAACCTGTCATTTCGTCGGGGCGCAGGAGCTGTCCCGGCTGCCGTCATCGGCTTTTGTGGTCAACATCGGCAGGGGAGGTACCCTTGACGACCAGGCGCTCTGTCAGCGGGTGAGCGCCGGTCAGCTTGCGGGAGCTGCGCTCGATGTATTCGAGGAAGAGCCGCTCCCGCACGACAGCAAGCTGTGGACCGAGCCCCGTATACTGGTCAGTCCCCACGCCGGCCGCAGCCTGGAAGGGCCGGGCTACAAGTGGTTTGACCTGTTTGAAGAAAACCTTCGCCGTTACCTGGCGGGGGAAGAGCTTCTCAACCTGGTGGACTATGATAAAGGATATTGAGCCCGTACGGATCAGCATTGTGGTGCCGGTGTACCGGAGCGCGGGTACGCTGCGGGAGCTCCACGAAAGGGTGGGACGGGTGGCCGCGTCCGAAAAATGGGATTGTGAAATTATATATGTGAACGATGCCTCGCCGGACCGTTCCCTGGATGTTTTGAACCAGCTGCCCGGTGTTCCCGCTGCGCGGACGGTGTGCTTCAGGTATAACCAGGGCCAGAGCACCGCGCTATTGACGGGAATATGGATGGCGAAGCACCCCCTTGTGGTCACGATGGATGCCGATCTGCAGGATGAACCGGAACAGATACCGGCGCTCCTGTCCGCGCTGGCCCCGGAAAGCGATGTCATTTTCGCTGCAAGAGCCGGGTACTACGAGTCCGGGAGCCGCCTGGTCAGCTCGTTCCTGTTTAAATACCTGGTCACATTGGCTTCGGCCGGCCGTATTCCGGCAAAGGCCGGGCTTTTTATGCTGGCGAGGAGAGAGGCATTGCTTCCTTTGTTTCCCCATCTTCCTTACCGGCCGTACCTGATCGGGCTGATCGCGCGGTACCGGCTCCGCTGCCGGGCCTTGCCGGTGCGCAGGGCTCCCAATCAGGCGGGAGAAACTTCCTACACGCTGCGCAAACGTTTGGAGGTAGCCGGACGCTTTTTTGCCACCCTGTTCTCCTCCCGTCAAAGCAGCGAAAGAGCGCTGCGGATTTGGCTTGAGCGGAACGTGAAGGAGGGGTGCTGACCGCCCGGAAAATGCTGAATCCGGCGGCGGTAAAGTGTTTGCAGCTGCTGAGGGAATTCCCGGGGCAGGTGTCGAGCGATATCATCCGGCGCATCCCGGAGTCGGGGGTTAGATAGGGGAAGGCCCGCGCCGGCCGGGCAGGATCCGTCTCCGCAGACCGTAAAAAGAAATGTACCTGCCTGAAATGAACAGGGGCGACGGCACGTTATGGCATTAAACACCGGATTGGATTCGCCCACCATTTACACAGACTGCAGATGAACAGAGAAGAATTGTTGAAGAGGTTTGGAAGAGAGGAAATATTTCTTTCGAATGATAGCCGGAAAATGGCCTTTCGCGTGTCTGTAGGCCAGACCGTTGTCTACTTTGCGAAAAACAGCGGGGAAAAAGAATTTAAAATCCGGAGCGACGACGAATCGCTCAGGGAAGCCATAGAAAAGCAGGAGGAACTTACCCGGGAAGAATATGGCGCGTATTGACTGAAACGACCATGCAAAATTCCCCGGAACATATTTCCCGGCTCGTAGAAGAGATATACCGCCGCGAGTCGCGCTCCGTATTTGCCACGCTTGTCCGTTTGCTTGAAGACTTTGATACCGCCGGGGACGCCATGCATGATGCCTTTAAGGCAGCGCTGGAGCAATGGGGCGAAAAGGGCATTCCTTCCAATCCGAGGGCATGGCTCGTTTCCACCGGTAAGTTCAAGGCCATCGATCGCACCCGGCGCGAATCTAAATTCGATCCGCTGCAGGAGCAGCAGGTCGGGCAAATGGCGGCGGGCGGTGCCGATCCTTCCGGCCTGGTCGACCGGGTAATCGAAGACGATGTGCTCCGGCTGATCTTCACCTGCTGCCACCCCGTGCTGTCGCCGGAGGCACGTACGGCCATGACCCTGCGCGAGGTGTGCGACCTGACTACCGAAGCGATTGCCAGTGCCTTCCTGGTGACGCCATCCACCATGGCCCAGCGGATTGTCCGCGCCAAGGCCAGGATCCGCGAGGCGAAAATACCGTTCGAAGTGCCGCCGGAACATGAGCTGCCGGACCGGCTCGGTGCTGTGCTCCAGGTGATTTACCTCGTATTCAACGAAGGATATTATGCCTCCTCCGGCGACTCGCTGATCCGGGTTGATCTTTCCGGCGAAGCGATCCGGCTTGGGCGGCGGCTGCACGATCTCCTGCCTGAGCCGGAGGTAGCGGGGTTGCTGGCCCTTATGCTGCTGCACGAGTCCCGCCGGCCGGCCCGTACCTCGCCGGAGCAGGATCTGATCCTGCTGGAAGACCAGGACCGTTCACTTTGGAACCGCGACATGATCGAGGAGGGATTGTCGCTGGTAGAAAGGGCGTTTTCCCCGAAGGCCCCCGGACCTTATGCGCTGCAGGCGGCCATCGCAGCCTTGCATGCCGGGGCAGCGCATCCCGATGCTACGGACTGGGCGCAGATTGCCGGGCTGTACAGCCTGTTGCTGCGCATAAATCCCTCCCCCGTTGTTGAGCTGAACCGTGCTGTCGCCATTGCCATGTACAAGGGGCCCGAGATCGGGCTGCGGCAGGTCGATGCGATCCTGGAACGCGGGAATTTAAACGGCTATCACCTGGCGCATTGCGCACGGGCGGAGCTGTGCCGGAAAACAGGCCGGACAGAGGAAGCACGGATCTCCTGGGAACGTGCTTTGGACCTGGCACAGCAAGGCCCGGGACGGCGGTTTATCGAACGAAAGCTCAGAGAACTCGGAACGTAATTTCCAAAAGCAAAAAAAAATCAGCACAGCCTGTCGATTTTGTCGTTCGCCATCCGACTACCTGGTGGGCTTGAACTTTTCGAATTCCGGGACGCTTTGAACTTTTTATACAAATAAACAGACAATAATCACATGAGAAAACTAGTGTTATTCATGCATCTGTCCCTCGACGGGTTTGCAGCAGACCCGGACCACGGGCTGGATTTTTTATCCTATGATGAGGAGCTGGTGAAATATGCCGATGAACTGGTCAAAACAGTGGGATCACCTGTATACGGGCGTACCACCTACCAGTTGATGGAAAGTTACTGGCCGACCGTTTTGAAGAAGCCCGACGCCGGCGGGCATGCGCTGGAGCATGCGCGATGGGTGGAAAACGTACCTAAAATTGTGTTTTCAAAGACCCTGACCGGGGTAACCTGGAACAATACCCGGCTCATAAAAGACAATATTGCCGAAGAGATAAAAAAGCTGAAACAACAGCCCGGGAAAGACCTGGTTATATTCGGCAGTCCCGGCCTGGCCGCCACCTTAATGAACCTGGAGCTGATCGACGAATACAAACTGACGGTACACCCTGTTATATTGGGCAGCGGCCTCAGCGTATTCACCGGCAACAACACGAAAAGCACCCTGAAATTATTAGACTCAAAAACCCTGAAATCAGGCGTTGTTACGCTGCATTATGCAACGGTACGTCGACAAGGCGATCAGGCAGAACAGGGAATTCGATAAATGGGCACAATCACTATGAAATGAGCGCAAGCGCACACAGGCGGATCGCCGCCCGAGCGTGCCTGATTATTCCTGCGAAACGTGCTTGAAGCGAATTCGATCTGTCCATAATAAATTATATACGGGAATTCACAGATCAATTCCATCTGACCTTAAAAAACCAAACTGAAAATAAGCAGATGAAATACATTTGTCTTGGATACATGAATGACGAAGTCTGGGAAACACTATCCGAAACGGAACGGAATACCTTTATGGACGAGTGTTTCGGCTATGATGCCTGGCTCCGGGAGAAGGGCCACCTTAAAGGAGGAGAGGGGTTGCAGGAAGCCCGTAATGCCGCCACACTGAGGTGGCACGACGGGAAAGTCTCCGTAACCGACGGTCCCTTTGCCGAAACGAAGGAGCAAATCGGCGGTATCATGATACTTGAAGCCACCGATCTGAACCATGCCGTCCGGCTGCTGTCCGGGCATCCCTCTCTCCGGTTGGGGCGCGGCGGCAGCAGCTGGGAAATCCGGCCGGCCGCCGACCTGGCCGCTTTTATGGAAGATAGCGCACGGCGAAGGCCGTAATGCCCCCTGCCGGCAAAAATTTTATAGACAAATCAAGGATTTACGGAAGGTTTTGCCGCTGCCGGAGGAGGGGGCGGCAAAACCTTTGTGACTTTATTCAATTTTTATTCGTCACAATATAATACCTTTTTTTATATTGCTCCTGTTCTTCCTGAAGCTGGCTGCTGTTTTTTTTTGGGAAAATTTGCGTAGTCAAATAGCTACATATATATTTGCAGTCAAATGGCTACACGATGAATTTAAGACGTGATGTTTTCCAGGCGATCGCCGATCCTACCAGGCGGGCTATCCTGATGCTGGTCGCTTCCCAGGCGTTGCCGGCCGGGGCCATCGCCGCCAATTTCGAAACGGCCCGCCCGACGGTATCCAGGCACCTGCAGATACTGACGGCCTGTGAGCTGCTGGAGTCCCGTCAGCAGGGCCGGGAGATATATTATTACCTGAACCCTGACAAAATGAAGGAAGTGGCTGATTTTATCGAACCCTTCCGGGGCATGTGGGAGGGTCGCTTTGACAAGCTGGAAGCCATTATGAAAAAATACCAGTCCAAAGAAACCGACTAAAATGGAAAGAAAAACGAAGATCACCGCCGAAGCGGGCAGCCAGGTGCTGCACATCACCAGGGAGTTTGAGCTGCCGGCCGGCCTTCTTTTCAAGGCATATACGATTCCTGAGATCGTGGAGCAATGGATGGGAACCCGGGTGATAAAGCTGGAGAACCGGAAATACGGAGGCTGGCGGTTTGAAACCTCCGATGCGCAGGGGAATGTCGTGTTTGCCTCCGGCGGGGTGATCCACGATTTTGTTCCGGATCAGAAAATTACCCGTACCTTCGAGATGGACAACGCCCCGTTCGATGTCCAGCTGGAATTCCTCGAGTTTTCACCGCTGACGTCTGCGACAAGCCGGCTCAGCATACAGGCGGTTTACCGCTCGGAGGCGCTGAGGGACCAGATGCTCCGGCTGCCTTTTGCCCATGGACTCAATATGGCGCACGACCGTCTGCAGGAGGTGGTCGGAAAGCTGAAATGAGCCGTATTTAACCAGCGAATACATATGAATCCGAAGGTGGACTTTTTTTTCGGGAAAGAAGGCAGGTGGCAGGCCGAATTCAGGCTGCTCCGGTCGATTATCCTGGAATGCGGATTGGCTGAAGAGCTCAAGTGGGGGGTGCCCTGCTACACATTTCAGAAGCGGAACATCGTGCTGATGCACGGGTTTAAGGAATACTGCGCGCTGTTGTTTTTTAAGGGAGTGCTGCTGAAAGACGAGGCGGGGCTCCTCATCCGGCAGACGGAAAATGTCCAGGCAGCCAGGCAGGTGCGTTTTACGGAAGCCGGTGCGATCGCCGCTCTGAAACCGACGCTGAAAGCGTATATTTATGAAGCGATCGAGGTGGAGAAAGCGGGCAGGAAGGTACAGCTCCGGGCTACCGCGGATTACCCGGTCCCGGAGGAATTCAGGCGCAGGCTGGAGGAGGAGCCGGTGTTGAAGAAGGCCTTTGAAGGCCTGACGCCGGGGCGGCAGCGGGCCTATCTCTTTTATTTTTCTCAACCCAAAACGGCAAGAACCCGCGAGGAAAGGATCGCCAAAAGCATACCCGGGATCCTGGAAGGAAAAGGACCTGACGACTGAAAAACCCGAAGGCTTATCTCAAATCATATACATATGGAACAAAAAAGTGCTAAATCCGAAAAGATCCGGCGGATCGTCTACTGGGTGGCCACCCTCTGGCTGTCGCTGGGCATGGTCGTAACCGCCGGGACGCAGCTGATCCCTCTCCCGGAAGAAGCGGAGATGTTTTCCCGGCTGGGCTACCCGCTTTACCTGCTCAGCCTGATCGGCGTGTGGAAGCTCCTGGGCGTGGTAGCTGTACTGATCCCGGGGTTTCTCCTGTTGAAAGAATGGGCTTATGCCGGTTTCTTCTTTGCCATGTCGGGCGCGGTCATTTCCCACCTGGCAGTGAGGGATGCCCCGGAGCACCTGTTCGGCCCGATGCTGCTGCTGGTGCTGACGCTGGTGTCCTGGTATTTCCGGCCGGCCGATCGCAGGCTGGTCCGGCTTTGACACGGAACAAGGTACCGGGAGATCGACTTTCCTTTCACCGCTATCGCAAACAGAAGTGAGATAAACAGCAGTATGGAAGATCCGAAAAGAAAATTAACGCCGGAGCAACAGGAAGAAACGCTCCGTATCGTAAAGGCCCGCTTTGAAAAGCACAAAGCCCGGCACCCCGATCTTGTGTGGCCGGAAGTGGAGAAAAAGCTGAAGGGGCAGCCCGGGAAGATCTGGTCCCTTTACCAGATGGAGGTGACGGGAGGAGAGCCGGATGTGATCGGCTATGAGGAGAAGAACGGCACCTATGTTTTTTGTGACTGTTCGGCGGAAAGTCCCAAGGGGCGGCGCAACACCTGCTATGACTATGAGGCGCTGGCAGCGAGAAAAGAGCATAAGCCTGCGCAAAATGCCGTGGACATGGCGGCCTTTATGGGGATAGAGATCCTGACGGAAGCGCAGTACCGGGCGCTCCAGGAGCTGGGTCACTTCGATAACAAGACATCCAGCTGGATCCGGACGCCGGAGGACATCAGGGCCCTGGACGGCGCCCTTTTCTGTGACCGCCGTTATGGCCACGTTTTTGTGTACCACAACGGCGCACAGTCCTATTACGGCGTGAGAGGATTCCGGGGAATCTTACAGGTATAGGCTCAGGGTTTCCGCATGGTTCCTTCCAGATGGCTCATGACGCCTTCTATCAGCCTGCCTTCGGCGCCCGGGGCATAGGGAGAGACCGTGGGCTCATAGCCGCCGAAGGTGATCTCCCGGTCTGTAAGAAGATAACCCAGCCAGCCGTTTGTATACCCGAAATAGAACGTATAGGGAAAAGGGGACCGGTCGCGGATCTCGTTCGAAATCTCGCAGAAAAGCTCGAGGGGCGCTGCCCAGATGGCGATGTCGGAATTGATTTTGAGGGTCCTTACGGGGATCCGGACGACTTCGCCGCCCGGAGCGGTCCGGCGCACATAGTCCGCCATATAAGCGGGCCATTTGAGATTTTCTTTTTTCGGGGTTTCGACGGTAAAGCTCCCCGGGCTCAGCCTTATATCGGGGCTTGACGGCGGCATTTGCGCATAGGCTTCCAGGATCCGTTCGCCGAGCATGGCTTCAAATTGCTTCAGCCGCTGCGGACCGGGCTGGGTGCTGTAAATGGGGGCTATATTGCCTGCTGCGCCGTTTATGTAAAGCATGGCGGCCCCGGTTTTCTTTTCCACATAGTCGGCGACCACACCGGGTGCATCACCGCTGATCAGGGTGCATTGCCCGCCGATGACCGTGCCGTGCATGGCATAATTGGCGATGACGGCAAGCGGGCTGCCGTCGGCTTTATCGATCCGGAGCATACCGATCCGGCGATCGACCGGCAGATCGGGATTGATGCCCAGGCTGGTGCTTCCGTTTACATTTCTGGCCCGCCTGTTGATATTGGCATTGGAATGCCCCCAGCCTGCCGAGAGCCTGGCGGGAGCGAGATTATGAATGGCCTCGCCTACGGCATCCAGGAGCTTTTGCTCGGCGTCGTCGGTGTACTTCCTGTCGTATTCATGTTTGTACCGCTCGCCCATAAAAGATTCGGGCAGACCGGGCGGGCCGAGCTCGGGGGCGGAATGGGTATGCGTGAGTGTCCACCAGAAGTTTTCGGGAGCGATCCCGTACTTCTTTTGGACCCGGGCGGCGACCTTGTCATATTCCGAGGGGGCAATGAGGCAGATATCGGAGGATACGAGCACGAAGCGGTTTTTGCCGTCGTCCATTACTGTTACCCGGTGATAAATACGGTCGTGTACACCTGTGGATTTTCTGGCCCCGTACCCCAGCAGCTGCTGGGGGTCGTCGGGTGTGATGTCTGTTTTGGCGACGGCAGCCCGGAAGGCCTGGGCGGAGGCTGCGCCGGCAGCCAGGCAAAGCAGCAGGCAAAGAATCAGCCATTTTTGGCGTTGTGCAGTAAATCTGGTCATAGGTTTGGGTCGGTTTTGTTGCGGTTGACGTTCAGTCGGGAAGCGGAGGCTGCCGAAGATAGGCCAGGAGATCGGCCATCTGCTGACGGTCGATGAGCTGTTCGAAGCCGCCGGTCATGACGGAGGTCCCCATGGCCGTCAGGGAGCTGATCTCGCTCCGGGCGATGACGGTTTCGTTTCCCCCGTAGTAGCGGATGGTGACGGCGGAGGGTGTCTCCGATCCGATAAGTCCCTGGATGCTTTCCCCGGACTTCAGCGTGATGTTCCACAGGTCGTACCCGTCGGCAATGGAGAGATTCGGGAAGAGGATATCCGTCATCACCGATTCGGCGCGCCTGTTGCGGATGGTGGCCAGGTCCGGTCCGTAGGCGGTGCCGTTTTTCCCGCCGATCTGGTGGCACACCGCGCAGTGCGCCGCGAAAAGCAGCCTGCCGTTTTCCTGGTTCCCGGCCAGCCCGGATATCCCTTTGTAGGCCCGGGCCGTCTTTTTCCCGGTTGACGGGCTGCCGGCCAGGAGCTTCCTTGCCCTGTTTCGAAGCGCCTCATTGCCGTTGGCCATCAACGCCACCTGCCGGTGCCATCGCAGCGCTGAGGCGGGGATGATGTTTCTTTCAAGGGCTTCCAGCAGCTTCTCTATGCGGGCATCATTGGCAAAAAAGGAGCTTATGGCCTGTTCCCGGAGCCCGGGCGTAAGACTTTGCCATTTTTCGGTGAGAAAGTCACTGACGGCTGTTCCCGGCAGCGTTCCTAACGCGGTGAGCGCGGCGGACTGGACCGGGAGAGGCTCGGCAGGGTCGGTCAGCTGCTGCAAGGTCCCGGTATGCTGCTCCACACCGGACAGGGCCAGGAGATGCAGGGCTTCCACTCTTTTGTCCGTACCGGCTGACCTGTCTCTGGCCCGCAGCAGCGCTTCGGTGATTGCCGCCCCGGCTTCTTGCCCCGGGGGAAGGCCCAGCACCCGGAGCATGTCAATGGCCGCATGCCGGACGTCTGTTCGGGGGTTATTCCTGGCGTAATCCAGCAGCCTGGTGCGTTCTTCCGCGTACATGCCGCCGGCCGGCCGTTTTTTCCGGAAACCCTGGGCCAGCCCGCGTAACAGGGCGGCCGGCCAATGATCTCCCGGTGAATTCAGCGCCCTGGAGAGAAGATACCGGGCCATGACCGGGTCACCGGATGCGCCTGCCATAGCGCTGACACGCTCTGCCAGCGCGGTAAACCCCGGTAAGCTGCCGTAGTCGCGGATGACCTGGTCCGTCAGCAGCTCCTTTTCGGATCCGATGGCGGACAGCGCGGCGATTTGCATCCATTTGTCATCCAGGTGCGTAAACAGCAGCCGGTTCCTGACCCGGAGCGCCTGCGGCGAAGTAAGAAATCCCAGCGTGCACAGCAGCTGGTAGCGTACCCTGGCATCCCCGTCTCCGGACATGCGAAGGAGGGCGTTCCCGATCAATTCCTTCTCTGGGTCAGTGCCGGATTTCAGAAATTTTTCCGATAGCTTCAGCGCATTTTCCCTGACCCCGGGCGCTTCGTCCTGCATCCGGCCGATCAGTATACCGGCTTTCAGTGCGGACAGGCCGTCCAGCGTCCAGAGGGCATGGAGACGCGCGAGGGGGTCGGCGGCATGTGCGGCGGTTTCCTCCAGCAGGGGGATGGCCCGCCGGTCCCGCCGGTCGACAAGCAGCCGTTGCGCATTTTTTCGCCACCAGGCGTTGGGAGAGGAAAGACGGGATACGAGTTCCTCCGTTTGCAGCGATCCGGGTGCGATTCCCCGGGTCCAGGAGGGAGGCGGTCCGCCCGATGCGCTGATCCGGTAGATCCTTCCCTTGTCTTTCCCGTTATAAATGGCGCCTGACCGCGCCATGTCGTCCGACATCCATTCGGGATGCTCTATGATCTGTCTGTAGTAGTCGACCACGTACAAGGCGCCGTCAGGCCCCACGTACATATTCACAGGCCTGAACCAGGCGTCTGTAGAGGCCAGAAATTCCTTTCTTTCAAACAGCCTCGCAGCGGTAAAAGTAGCGCCCCGGTCCCTGAGGATGTCGGCATGGACAAGGTTGCCGACGGGTTCCGCTACGAAAACCACGCTGTCGTACACGGCAGGAAAAGCTCCGCCGGTGTAGGCGGTAATCCCGCAGGCAGCGGTAAATACGCCCAGGTCCGTCAGCAGCTGGTGCTCGGGATGGCGGGTGATGGGATAAACGTCCGCTGCGTTGCCGTGGTCGGACACCGATTCGACGGCGCTGGGAAGAAGGAGGGACCTGTTGCGTTCGAGATATGCAGCGGCGATTACTTCATGGTAGATATGGTGTGCGTTGCTGACCAGGAAACGATGTCCCCATTTGTCAAAAGTGTGGCCGAACTGGGTCTGGCTGGACAGGTTTTCCAGTAAAACGTCATCGGGCCTGAACCTGACGCTTCTTCCCAGGGCATTTTCCGGGAGCCGGGGACCGTCGGGATGATCGGGGAAAAAGACCTCGCTGCCCCTGTCGCTGAAATGCCCGGTATATATTTTGGCGGTCGCGGCAGGCTCATGGCCAAGATAGATCCAGTTGTCGATGCCCAGCAGCGGGTTATTGACGTTGTGCTGGGGATTGGCCAGGGCAAATCCCTGCAGGACGGTTTTACGGAGGTCGGCCTTCCCGTCGCCGTCCGTATCTTCGAGGTACAGCACCTGGGGCGGATCCGTGACCAATACGCCCTTTTTCCACCGCATGATGCCGGTAGGCAGCACAAGCCGGTCTGCAAAGACGGTGCTTTTGTCCATTTTGCCGTCCCCGTCGGTATCCTGAAGGAGCTTCACCGCGCCTGATCCGCTCTTGTCCAGGGGATAGCCGTGCATTTCCACTACGTACAGGCGTCCTTCCTCGTCGATTTCCATAGCCACGGGGTCGGCGACAAGCGGTTCGGCGGCTACCAGCTCGATTTTAAAACCTTCCGGCAGCTGAAAGGAGGCCAGCGCATCAGCGGGGGACAAACCGGCCTGGCGGGGACTTTTGCTGCATCCGGAAAAGCAGAGAAGTCCCGTTACAAAGCCTGTGACCATCTTGTTTTTCAGGCGCATGAAGGGGTGAAATTGGTCTTTTTCGTTTACTACTGTAAAACCGGGCAGCTGTACTAATTTATTTCTTCCTTTTACCTGAAGCGGCTTTGGCCGGCCGGGCCGGCGCATTTTTCTCCAGGTAGTCAACGGCCAGCACCGAAAGGGCCTTTACACCCAGGAGGAAGCCTTTTTCGTCCAGGTAAAAGTCGGGGGTATGATGGGGCGGCGCCTGCGCCGGGTTTGTTCCTGCCGGCATGCAGCCCAGGAAGAAAAACAGGCCCGGCACTTTCTTCTGATAGAAGCTGAAATCTTCCGCACCGGTCTGCAGGGGGGCTACGGAGATATTTTCCTCACCGGCAATATCCTTCAGCACGGGGACCATGCGCTCCGTGAGGGCGGGGTCGTTGTATGTAACCGGGTACATGCGGCGGATGTCCACTTCCGAATGCGCGCCTGCGCTGTTCGATACCTGCGTGGAAATATCCCGGATCCGCCGGTGGATCAGCTCCTGGTGGCTTTCGCTGAAGGTACGGACGGTCCCGGTCATCTCCACCGTCTCGGGGATGATGTTTTGCCGGATACCTCCATGGATGGTGCCTACGCTGATGGTGGCCGGGTATTCGGTGAGATCCACGTTACGACTGACGATGGTCTGCAGCGCATTGACAATCTGCGCCGACGTAACGACGGGGTCGACGCTGGTCCAGGGACGGGCGCCATGGCTTTGCTTGCCGAGGACCCGGATGCTGAACTGGTCCGAAGCCGCCATGGTGGCACCGGGCCGGTAGCTGATCGTCCCGGTAGGAGTGGTGGATCTGACGTGTAGTCCGAAGATGGCGTCTACCTTCGGATTGTCCAGCACGCCCTGTTCCACCATTTGCCTGGCCCCGAAGGTTTCCAGTCCTGCGATGCCTTCCTCTGCCGGCTGGAAGATGAATTTGATGGTCCCGGAGATGTCCTTCCGCATGGATACCAGCACTTCCGCAGCTCCCATCAGGATGGCCACGTGCGCATCGTGACCGCAGGCGTGCATTACACCCGTCTGCTGCCCGTTAAACACGGCAGTGACTGTCGATTTGAAGGGGACATCCACGCGCTCGGTCACCGGGAGGGCGTCCATGTCGGCCCTGAGCGCGACGACCGGGCCAGGCTTACCGCCTTTCAGGATACCCACTACGCCCGTAACTGCTACTTTTTCCTGTACCTCCATGCCGAGTGCCCTGAGGTGCTCTGCTACGAGTGCCGCCGTCCGTACTTCCTGGTTGCCCAGTTCGGGATGCCGGTGGATATCCCGCCGCCATTCGATTACTTTTTGCTCCACGGCCTGCGCCCCGGCCAGGGCTGTCTCTCCGGGGGATTGCCCGGTGCTGTCCGGGCCGGCGGCCAGGCAGATGACCAGCGCTCCATATAGTATCCTCGTCTGTATAAAATGCTCCATTTACCGGTTTAAAATACCTGTTTACATCCCATTTTGTGTGTGGTTGAAATTAGGAGGCGCCGGCGTGCGGCCGGGAGGTTACGGCCCCGTCAGGAAATCGCCCGGTTCAGAATGTTCCGGGTGATCTGCTGCACCCGCTCGTCGGGTCCGTGCGGGCGATTGAAATGCGACCAGGGGAGAGTATGGCCGGGCGGGGTGCTCAGTCCCTGTGCCCAGAAGATCGTGGAAGCGTTGAAAACAAAATTCCCTTTCGGACCGGGATAGACGACCGATTGCCATTTGGAGGGCACCTCCCCGCCCTGCCAGGCAATTCCCTCCGCGACCACCTCGAGGCCAGGGAGCGGCGGGGCGTCCCCGTGAAATTCCCAGCCGATCAGACCCGGTATCCGGTCGCCTTTTTTTACGCCCGTCCCCTTGAATATCCAATGGCCCGGGTTGACGATGATCCAATCTCCGCCGCCATTGACCGGCCGTATGTTCCGGACACCCATCAGCAGCCCCTCATCGGGGCCTCTTTCCGGGTAGGGGCCGAAGAGCTTTTCCCGGTCTTCCGCGTAGTAGTTTTTGTCGCCGTAGGGACCGCCCCTGAAGATGCGGCGGTTGGGCCGGCCTTTCCCGTTGTCGGAAAACGGGGTCACCCAGCATATCGAATTGCCGGAGAAAAACAGGAGGCTTACGCCTTTGTCCCGCATGGTTTCGACGCTTCTGAACTGGCGGATGTCCCAGTATTCATCGTGACCCACACTGAGAAATGCTTTCGCTTTGAGCCCGCGGTCGGGGGTGAGCAGGTCGCAGTTGGCACAATAGGAGACGTCGTATCCTTCTTTTTCGAGGAAATAGGAAAACGGCCTTTCGAAGGAAATGAACTCGCCGGAGCCGAAGGAGAGGGGGTCATTGACGATGCCGGTGTATTGAGACTGCCTTCCGTAGGGCCTGTCAAAGCTTACTTTGGCCCAGGGGCCCTGCACGCCTTTCGGGTGGGTATAGATCGAATAGTTGTCGGGCCACCTGTTATAGGCCTGCCAGGTGTTGTCCGAACATTGGAAGAGCAGGTCGGCGGGGCGGCTGTCGGTGACGATAAAAATAATATAGCTTTCCCAGTAAGGAAGGTCATCAGATTCAGGAATTGTCTGCAGCTTACCCAGGTATACCCCGCTCAGCCAGTCTTTCGGGATAACAAAGCTGGTGGTAACTTCCCAGCTGCATTCATGGATATTCATTTCGCCCGGCGCGGGTACGGGCTGTGTGCCGGCCCCGAGCGGGCCTATGCTTTTCATCAGCCGGGCACCGGCGCC
>JBEBSO010000022.1:0-15054 GCA_040394275.1 Telluribacter sp. | reverse complement strand
CGGATGTTGAGGTGGTCGTCCTGCACCGTGAGCAGGATGTCTATCCAGGCAACGCCCCTTGTGGCATGAACGCTATGCTTAAACGCATTTTCAACCAGGGTCACCAGCAGAAGAGCGGGGATGTGCTGCCCGGGCTGTACTTCGCCGTTCAGGTGGTAGGTCACCTGCAGCCGGCCGCCGTGCCGCATCATTTCCAGGTCAGAGTACTCTTTAATGAATTCGATTTCTTTCCTGAGCTCGATGAATTCACCGCTTGTGTCATAGAGCGGAAACCTCAGCAGGTTGGCCAGCCTGCTCAGATAGGTGGCCGCTTCCCGCGAAACGGGCAAGATCTTGGCATAGGCGGCGTTGACCACGTTGAAGATAAAGTGGGGATTGAGCTGAGAACGAAGCATTTTAAGCTCAAGATTGAGCGATTCCGTCTCGATCTGCTTTCTTACTATGGTTTGCCAGATACCGTATTTGACCATTTTCAGGCTCAGGGGGATAAAAAGGAGTTGGATTTCTATGAGATCCAGCAGCACAGCTTCCCATTCCCTTCCATCCCGCTGCAGCAATGATTGCAGGTACAGGCCAGCCATTTTGTAAAACGGCTGAGGCAGGTTTTCGATCCCTATTGTAAAGCGGAAGATATAGAACAGCAGCGTCGTAATCGCATGCGCGTAGACGATACCGCACAGCAGCGCTACCAGGTAGCCCTTCGGACCGGCCAGCTGCCTGGGCAGGATGCTGTAGGTGCCCGTAACCAGGTAGAATATAGGGATGAATCTTGCGTAATACAGGATGTAAATGACGAGCGTATTTCGCTGGGGCGCCGACTCTGCAAACGAGGAAAGAAAATACAGCAGATGGTAGGCGATGTACAAAACCCAGAACGCCGCATGGAGTCCGATCCGTGCGGTTGTACTTTTTGGAAAAACCAGCTCATAAAAGCCGTTCAGATCGGGTTGCAGCCTGTCCATAAGGCGGTGGGTCAGGAAATGATCCTCTGGATGATGTCGTGGTGCCCGTTCTTGGAAGCGATGGGTAACTTGATCCCGTTCAGGGTCGTGATGATCTTGCCGTCGATTTGTTTGATGGCGTTCCGGTTGACAATGTACGACCTGTGCGTTTTGATGAAAACGGGAGACGTAAGCTTTTCGGATACCGTACTTAACGAGCACCTGCTTGTGATGACTTCGTCCGCGCAGTAGAATTTGACGTAGTCGCCGTTGCCTTCGATCGCGAAGATATCCCCGAAACGGAGACACAGCAGCTTTTTATCGGCTCGTATCCAAAGGTGCCCGTCATCCGCAGACGTATGATGCATGCCGTGCATATATCCGGCAGGCCGGTACCCGGTTTGCTGATCGTGGATCAGCTTTATTTTTGTAGCCGCTTTCAGGAAAAGCTCAAAACGGATGGGCTTCAGGAGAAAGGAGGTCACGTCACAGGCGAATCCGTCCACCGCATATTCGGCGTAGGCGCTGGTCAGTATGACCGGCGTGTGGTCGAGCCGCAGGATTTTCAGCAGTTCCAGGCCGGACAGCTCGGGCAGGTTGATGTCCAGGAAGATCACGCCGGGATTGACTTCAGGTATCGCTTTGCTGGCGTCGATGACGTTGTAGCAGCTGCCGGCCGTTTCCAGCCAGGGAATCTTACCGATAAAGTAGCGAAGCACCTCATGCGCAGGCTCCTCGTCATCGACAAGGAGGCATTTGATTTTTTCAGGTTTTCGGTATGTCATAGAAGGAGGAAGGAGGTAAAGTAGTTAGTTTGATGATGAATCATTTGTAACCTATTGTTTCGCAAATATACTGGTTTTCTTCGTTAAATGAAATATTATATGAAATGAATCATAGGAAATGAGCCGTAAGAAATATACCCGCAGCCTGCATAGCCACCGGTCCGTACCCCGGCAGGCAATGCTTCCTGCAGCTTCCGGCGCCGCGTAACGTATATACCTGGGAGACCCGCGCCGCAGGAAGTCCTGTTTTCACCCCGGGAAAGGGTGCTGCAGCTACTGCACGGCAATCACCAGAACAGGCTGAGGGATAGTCTTCCGAAAAAAGGACTTCCCGCCGTGAAATGAATTTCTTCTACGGGTAACAGTTCATCCTTCAGCCGGCTTTCGGTGGCAAACTGGGTTTCTTTCCAGCGCGTATTCAGGAGGTTGTTCACAGAGAGCCCGATACTGTACCGGGGCCTCGTATAGTTTAGCTGCAGGTCGGTGAGGAAATAACCTTGCGCGGTCAGACTTCCGTCTCCGGTAGCGGGACGGTCGGCCATATACCTGTACCGTACCGATCCGTTCAACCCGCTTCCGGCCCTGTAGGTCAGGCCGCCGGCGGAGGTCATCACCGGGGCGAGGGGAATGTACCGCTCATCCTCCGGTGCTTCCAGCGGGCGCGGCCTGGTCGTGTTGAAATCCAGGTCGGCATACAGCTTGCTGCCCAGCTGGTAACGTGCGGAGAAATCCAGGCCCATGCGGCGCGTCTTTCCCGAAGGCTCTACTACGCCTGCGTCGCCTACATACACAAATTCCTGGTCAAGCCAGAGATACCAGCCGGCGGCGCTGAGAAACAGCCTGGGCAGCGGCTTCCAGTTCACGCCCAGGTCTGCGCCATAGGCGGGAGGAAGCACCTGCCGGTTCTTTTCCGTTACGACTACCCGGCTGTCGTTGGAGTGAAAGCTTTTGCCTGACCTGAAAAAAAGCTGGAGGTTGGTGGCCGGTGAATGGTTCAGGCTGAATTTCGGGGACAGTATGCCGGTAACCCGCCGGCCGCTCCAGTCACCGGAGCGCTGGTCCCGGTAGCTGTTCCGGAAAATATCGTACCGCACCCCGAAAACGGCGGTCCAGCGGGAAGAAAAGCGCAGCTCCTCGTCCAGGTAAATACCGGCGTTGACCTCGGCGATATCCCCGAGCATCAGGGGAGTAAGGACTTCCTGCCTGTTCAGCGTGTGGGACAGCTCTGTCCCCGCCATCAGGTCGTGGCGGTAGCTGATGCCCGCTTTTGTGCTGACCGGGAGGGTTCCGGCCAGGGATTCCTTCCGGAAGCTGCCATTATAGCCGAACAGGTGCCGGTTCTCCTTTTGCCTGATCTGATCTCCGTTTTCCGGGTCTTCCAGAAAGAACGTGAAATTGGAATACAGGTCAAAGCGGTACCTGGTATAATAGAGCTGATGGGTCAGCAGGCCGCCGCCCAGGGGTGTGAGAAGGCTGGCCTGCAGGTTGGAGCGGGACGTCCTGCCGCCTTCCGTATCGTCGATGGCCCCGAAAAAGGAAATCGTCCCGGAGTGGACGGCCCGGTCGGGAATCTGTCCGCTGTGGGACCACCCCGATGCAAAAGTCGAAGCGGAAGCTTTCAGTTGACTTCTGCCGATTTTTGCCTGGTACCTGACCAGGGCGTTCAGCCGGTTGAAGTCCTGGGGGGAATCAAAATAGCTGTCCGAATAGTTGTATTCCCCCGCTGCATAGGCCGACTGCTGCTTTCCCTCCCGGGGGTTGCCCAGCAGGTTGAAGGCGGTAAGGACACGGTAGGTATTAAACTGCCCGGCTTCGGTCTTTACCAGGTTCTGGTCCAGCACGTCTTTTGTCCGGAAATCCACCCAGCCTGCCGTGCTGAAATTTCCTTCTGCGGCCTCGTAGGGCCCCTTGCCGAAATAGACGTTTTCAACCAGCTCGGGTATGACAAAATGGAGGTCCGCATATCCCTGGCCATGGGCATGTGAAACCATATTTACCGGCAACCCGTCTACGGAAAGGCGCAGGTCAGTGCCATGGTCTATATCAAATCCACGAAGGAAAATCTGCTCGGCCTTTCCGCCGCCGGCATGCTGGCCTATAAATAGCCCGGGAATCATCCTGAGCACTTCCTGGCTGTTGGTCAGGGGGCGAAGCCGGAGATCGATACCGTTGATAAGATCCCGGCCCGGCATGCTGCCGGCAGTCACCATGATCTCTTCCAGTTTTATATCCGATCTTTTCAGGTAGAGGGAGATGTCTTTTTCTCCGGGCGTGACGCTTGCTTCCATGCGTTCGAACCCGATCGAGCTTACCACGAGCGTGAAGGCGCCCTCCGGTACGTTCAGCAGCATGAAGTCCCCTGATTCGCCGGTAATTGTTGAAAAGTTCGTTTCTCTGACCTGTACGAACGCGCCGGCGACCGGGTAGCGGGTCAGGTCTTCCGCAATCCTGCCGGTGATACGGCTTTTTTGCGCACAGGCCAGGCTGCAGCAGAAGAGCAGGAGGGGCAGCAGGGTTTTTTTCATGCCGGGAGTTGTGTTGGAGAAAGGGTATATTCGGTTTTCCGTTTGTTACTTCCTGCTAAGTATACAGCGGGTTTGGATTTGATACTACCTGCCCGGCAGAAAATTATCGGCATATTGCTCTCCTGATGCGTTTCCGCAGGTAAATTTGTTCCCGGAAGAGCGCGGCGCGGATCAGGGCTTTTCCTGTTCCGGCCCGCCGGCGAAGGGCGGTGCGGACAGCGCAAGGGCTTTCTTTACGAGGGGTACTACCCTGGAACCGAACAGTTCGATGGACTTCATGGTAAGCAGGTGCGGTACGTTCCCGATGCTGGCCTGGGCGAGGAACCTGGTAGGACCGAACAGCTCGTATTCGTATAAAATCTTTTCCGTAACCTCCTGCACGCTCCCTACCATCAATGCGCCCTGCGGCGACCTGGAAAACTCGAACTGCTGCCGGGTCAGCGGAGGCCAGCCCCGGTCTTTTCCTACGCGGTTCATCATGACGGCGTAATAGGGGTAGAATTCGTCCGCCGCTTTCTGAGAGTTTTCGCCGACGTAAAAGTGGTTGTTGACACCGAAGCGAAGCGTTTCCGGCTGATGGCCGGCTTTCAGGGCGCTGGATTTGTACAGGTTGATAAACGGGACAAACTGCCGCGGCATCCCGCCGATAATGGCCAGCATCAACGGTAAGCCGAGCGAGGCAGCCCGCACGGCAGAGGCGGGGGTGCCGCCCGCAGCCAGCCAGACAGGCAGGGAAGGCTGGTAGGGGCGGGGATATACGCCGAGGTCATGGAGGGAGGCGCGGTGTTTTCCCTGCCAGGTGACTTTTTCGCTTTCATTGATCCGGAGAAGCAGATCCAGCTTTTCACTGAACAGCTCGTCGTAATCCTGCAGTTGATAACCGAACAGCGGGAAGGATTCGATAAAGGATCCCCTGCCTGCCATGATTTCCGTACGACCGCCCGAGAGCAGGTCGACGGTGGCAAACTGCTGAAATACCCTGACCGGATCGTCTGAGCTCAGCACTGTCACGGCGCTCGATAACCTGATTTTTTTGGTCACGGCAGCGGCGGCAGCCAGCAGGGTGGCAGGGGAGGACACTGCATAGTCCTCACGATGATGCTCCCCGACACCAAAGACATCGAGTCCCAGCTCATCGGCCAGTTTTATTTCTTCCAGTAAATCCCGGACACGCTGGTAGGCGCCCGTGGCATTTCCGGATTTTCCTTCAGGGGCCATATCGGCGAAAGTGATCAGGCCAAACTCCATAGCGGTTTTTATATAAGTTCGTACAAATGAAAAAAGCAGTCTACAGCAGCGCGCCGGCCAGCAGCCGGTACTCGTGTAATTTAAATGCCTGCGCAAACGGGATGGTACAGATCATGACCTCGTCAAAGCCATAGTATTCCTGTTCCTGCTGAAGCCGCCGGGCGACCTCGCCGATACTGCCGACAATGTGCCAGGAGCTCTGCTGGCGGATCATGTCCTTTTCTATTTCGGTCAGGGGATAGTCACGGGCTTCTTCCGGGGATATCCTGAATCCGAAATGCCCCCTCATCATCAGCATCCTGGAAATATCCGCTGGCTTCGCCTGGAATTCCGCTTCTTCCCTGGTTTCGGCGGTGGTGACGAAGTAGGAGACGATGATCCTGGGCTTGTCGAGGTAACCGGAGGGGATAAAGTTGGCCCGGTAGGTATCCAGTACGGCCTTGTCAAGCCTGCCGTTGAAAAAATGTACGTAGGCATAGCCCACGCCCATACGTCCTGCTTCCGCGGCGCTGTTTCCGCTGGAACCCAGCAGCCACGCTTCGGGCAGCCGGACGTCCACCGGGTGCGCTACCACTTTCTGGTAGAGCGGATCCGAGGGCAGCTCGTCATTGATGAGCCGGAGCGCGGTATCCAGCTTCTGATACATATTATGAATCATGGGCTCCCTGCCTTCCGAAAGGGCGTATATCGCTTTTGCATCGCCGCCCGGCGCTCTTCCCACACCGAAATCGATGCGTCCGGGCGCATAGGCACACAGGGTTTTGAACACTTCGGCCAGCTTGTAGGGCGAATAATGCATCATCATCGTGCCGCCGGAGCCGAGCCTGATCCGGGAAGTTTTGCCGGCCAGGTAGGCCATCGAGATTTCCGGCGCCGAACTGGCGAGACCGGGGCTGTTGTGGTGTTCGGCCAGCCAGAACCTCTTGTAGCCGAGTGTTTCGGCCAGCCCGACCGACTCTTCCACATTCCGGAGCGCCTGGGTGGAGGTGCTGCCTTTGGAAATGGGAGCCTGATCTAGTATACTCAAATCCATTTACTTCCTGAAAAACGTTAGATAGGTTAGTAAGGCTAACAAAATCTGCCCGTTTTCCATTCGGACCGGCCAAAATATATTTGATATGCACGCTCGGACCTGCCGGTTAACCGCGGCAGGCGCCGGCTGTGACAGGTCCGGGTGCTGGCCTGGCTAGGGTTTTCCTGTGTCTTCCCCGAGGTGCCTGTTCAGGAAATCTCTGAGCACCAGCGCATTGTTGTGGGATTCGTCTTTGGCGGCATACAGCAGCGTTATGCGTGCATTGGTCTTTATCTGGTTGATCAGGTCCCTGGCCGCCTGGCTTTTGTTCAGTTCGAAGCGGTAGTCCTGCTGAAACTCTTCCCATTTCTGCGGATCGTGGCTGAACCATTTCCGGAGGCCGGGCGAGGGCGCCACCTCTTTCATCCAGGTGTCTATGTGCGCTTCATTTTTCTTCAGGCCCCTGGGCCACAGGCGATCGACCAGGATACGCAGGCCATCGTCGGGGGAAGCGGGATCGTATATGCGCTTCACCAGGATTTTCGGGAGATTGTCAGTTTCCATCGTTGCAGGATTTAGGGAAATGGAGCTTATAGTTAAACAGTTACCGCCCGGCCATCGTTTCTTCCAGGGCAATGGCTTTCGGAAAGAGAATATTGTTTTCCAGGTGGATATGCTGATGCAGGTCCTGTTCGAATTCGGACAGCAGCCGGCAGGCCAGGTGATAGACCGGGCCGGCGTTTTCCGGCGGTGCATAGTGATTGCTCAGCCGCGCGATTTCACGGAACCGTTCTCCTTCGTCTGCATGATCCTGCATCATCGTTTCGATAAGGGTGCGGATCGGCCGCGCAGGCGCGGCCGATCCGGCGTGTTTAAGCATGCCCTTTATTTTGGGGAAGATCATGAATTCTTCCTTTTTCATATGCACGACCAGCGCTCCGCCGGTTTCAGTAAAAAGCGTTCGTATCGCGTAGAGCTCCGGGTGATCTTCTCCGTGGGCCTGGCAGACCTGGTTCAGGAGGCCGGTGATCTCGGGAACCTTGCTTTCGACATACTTGTGGTGCTTGCTGTAGATATGATCGACGAGCTGGTCCGGTGGCCAGCCGGCAAAATTGTGCCCCGGGTCACCGTCATTGCCCGGAACCGCGAGAATCTCGCTCAATACGGTTTCGGGATCGGCTGAGGCAGCGGCGCAGGCTTCCCGGAGGGAGCTCCGGCCTCTGCAGTAGAAATCGATGGCGAATTTCCGGAACACCGCCGCAATGGCCGGATTCCCGGTAACCATGTCGCCGACCGGCTGGTCAAATAGTCGATGCATCACGAGCAGGCTCAGATTATAAACCGGACAGATTCAGAGATGTTGCTTCCCGCAGATAGGTGATTTTTGCCAAAAAAACTTCCGCTATCTTCGTTGCCCTTATCCTGGCTTCCAGGGCCGTTTCTCCTTCGAAGAGCTCCTCGAGTGTCTGGTAAAAAAGAGACAGCCAGATTTGAAAATGGCTTTCGCCGATAGGCAGAAATGCATGGGGCGGGAACGGACTGCCCTGGTAGGTACGTTCCTTCAGCAGCAGTGTCTGCCAGAATTTGTACATCTTTTCAAGATGGGCAGGCCAGTTGTCCCCGATCTTTTCGTCGAAGATCGGCGCGAGCACTGCGTCAGCCCTTACTTTTTCATAGAAACTGTCTACGAGCAGCCTGATGTCGGCCAGGTCCTGTATGTCTTTCTTTTGCATAGTCATATCGATTCAGAGGTAGCGTACCAGGTAATACAGTGCCCAGCCTGCAAACCCGATAACGAGAATCCAGACCCATTCGGGAATGCTGCGGGGGCTTTCGCTTCCGGTAATCAGGAAATTTTTCTGATCGCCTTTTCCATAGGCATTGATCATAATCGGTATGATGCCGTCGATGACCGCATTTTCGCGTATACCCTCAATGGCGATCGCGGGGCCGTTCCGGACTTCGAAGGGAATAAGGCGTACACCTTCTTTTCCAGACGGGTCCCTGCTCACGATGCGCAGTTTGTGGCGCCCGTCTGTCAGCTTGCGCGAATCCAGCTCGAAATTAACCGGGGTGGCAAACTCGGCTACGGGACGCGTCTCGTCGTCGATAAAGATAGATACGGTACTTTGGCGTTCCATTTGCTACGGATTTAAAATGACTTTTTTTATGTGGTCCTGTGCGTCTTCCCCGGGCCTGACGAGGTACCTGACGGAGAGGACGAGGCTGTACAAGACGATAAGAGCCGTTACGGCGATGATCAGGTAGTCCCAGTTGCTCTCAGGGCCGGCGCCGTGCGTGATCCCTTTCAGGATCCGGGGCTGCCTGCTCTCGCATACCGGGCAGGCGGCGCTTTGAAACGCCGTCAGTATGGCAACAGTTACAAATAACGATTTTTTAAGGGAAATCTGCATACGTTTCATGGGCTTGGCGGTTACTCTTTGTTGTCTTCTGCTAGCTTTGACAGGAGCGCTTCGATGTCGCGGGTCGTTACTTTCGGAGCGTTGTTGCCCCAGCTGGTCCGTTCGTGGTTCATGATGGCCGCAATCTCGTCGGCGGTCAGCTGGCTGTTGGCGCCTACCGGGGGCATGGAAGCGTACTCCGGATGGGCGTCATACCCCTGCATGATGATCCGCAGCATAAGCTCGGGGTCCTGGTCCTGGACGACAGGGCTTCCTTTCAGGGGCGGGAAAGCTCCTTTCAGGCCCTCGCCGTTTTCCTGGTGGCAAGCCTGGCAGTGCATGGCATAAAGCGCCTTCCCGTCTGCCTGGGGCACATCACCACCTGCTGCTTCCGCCTGTACGGGGGCTTCTTTTTTGTACAGGAATACAGGATCTTCCGTGCCGTCCGGCAGAGGGGCCTGTTTCAGTGACTGAAGATAGGCGACCAGGTACAGCGCTTCTTTTTTTGCAACCAGGACATGGCCGGGACGGCTGTGCTCATCCGGGAGGGCTACTTCCACGTCACCTTCGGCAGCCTGTTCCTTAAATTCGAACAGCCACGGGTAGGACGGCATGACCGAGCTGCCGACCACGATCCTGGGATTGAAAAGATGGACCAGGTTCCACTCCCTGCCGGGCTGGCGGACGCCCGCGTTGGTAAGGTCGGGCCCGGTCCTTTCGGTTCCCATAAGCGTCGCCGTATTCCTCCAGAAGTCCGTCCTTTTGATGGCGGCGTAATCGGCGGGAATTCCCGGCCTTGTGCCCCAGACCCGGTCCATATCGACGTTCCGGACCTGCTGGGTATGACAGGCGACGCAGCCGTTTGAAATATAGATGGCTTTTCCTTTTTCGGCTTCCTCGCTGAGTGTCGGCGCGCCCGGGAGGGGAGCATTGTTCTTGTCGTTTTCAAGGGCCGGTACGATCGCTACAAAGAGCGTTAATACAGCGAAGAGTGAAAACGCAGCGAGGAAGAGCCTGTTATGATTGTCTGAGAAATTCATGGGGTACGCTTTTGACGATTAATTGGTTTGGGCGGGTGCAGAAGTCCCTGCCTCCAGGTGCTGCCGTACTTTTTCCCTGAAGTCGGGGGTATTTCCGGGGACCAGCATCCTGTAAAAATTATAGGCGAAAAACAGGTGCGAGAGCCACATGAGGCTTCCGCCGATGGCCCGCCACAGCCAGTATGGCGCCATCATGACGACACTGTCGATAAAGGGGGAGCTCCCCTGCCACATCAGGCCTCTCAGGGTGCTTCCGTACATGAGCGGCACGGTATAGAACATCAGCCCGATGAGCGCCAGCCAGAAATGAACACCCACCGTAAGCTGCGGAGGCTCCAGGCCTGTCAGCCGCGGCACGAGCGCGTAAATGCCTCCCCACAGCAGGAAAGAGATAATCCCGTACATGGTCAGGTGCGAATGGGCCACGGTGAAATCCGTAAAATGCCAGATCAGGTTGGTCGACCGGAAGGCCTCCGCTGTGCCCTGCATGGAGCCCGTGAAATAGAAGACCACCCCCGTGAGGAAAAAGGGCAGGGTATAGCTGTCGTTGAGCTTGTGCCAGGCCCCGTTGAAAGTCAGCAGGAAGTTGGCGGTCCCGGCGACAACGGGAATGACCATGCCCACGCTCCCCACGATGGCGACCGTCTGGAGCCACCACGGAATGGAGCTGAACACGAAATGGTGCGTGCCGATCAGCGTGTAGAAAAGGATCTGGGTCCAGAAAGCCAGTATGCCCAAGCTATAGGAATAGACGGGTTTGTTGAGCTGCTGGGGCAGGAAATAGTATACGATTCCCAGGGTGAAAAACATGAACCACATGCCTACTCCCTGGTGCATATAGTAGCCTTGTACGATCGTTTCGCCAAGCCCGTTCTGCCAGAAGGGGAGGTAGGCAACGAGCACGATGGTCACCGCAAATATCAGGGCCGATACGATATACCAGTTCGAAATATAAATTTCGCGGGTGGTCCTGCGACCGATCGTTTTGAAAAAATTGAAAAAAGTCAGGACCAGCGCGAGGGCAAAAGGCAGCATGACAGGCCAGATGTATTCCCTGTATTCCCCGCCGCCGTTGTTAATACCTGCCATCAGGCACAGGGTACCGGCGGCCACCGAGGCATTGACCAGGATGAGGCTGTACCAGCCCAGCTTTTTGCTGAAGATCGCCGTGTTCCCGACGCGGGGCACCACATAGTATGCCAGGCTCAGCATGGCCAGCGAGGCCCACCCCCAGAAAACCGAGTTGGTGTGTACCGGGCGCAGGCGCCCGAAGCTGAGAAATTCCTGTTGATCTGCTTCCGGGGCAACAAATTTGATGCCGAGGTATTCACCGACCGTCGTTCCGAACAGCAGCCAGAATGTGGCGCATCCCATCATCCACAGGATCAGCCTGGACAGCTCCGGGTCGATTCCCGGCCTGGGGATGGCCCTTTTTTTTCGCGCCACGATGGGAAGCGTGGCGTCGCGCTCGATGTTGTGTATGAGCCCGCGGGTGTCCTCCGGGGGTTGGTCGCCGGACAGCTCGCGGTTGGTCAGCCGGAAGTCGAGGGCTTTCTGACGCCTGATCAGGGCGTCGGTAACGGGGATGTTTTCCAGCTGACCGGCTATCGAGGCGGCCTCCTCGGCCTCCTGTGCAGCGCGGTACTTTTTGAGAAGGTGAATAATCTTCCCGGTTAAAAGAACCGAGGCCAGCACCAGCGGGATCATGATCAGCAGGATGGTGATCAGGATCCCGCCTTCACCGAGCAGCGAGCGCGTTCCCGCCGGGTCGTTCTGGACCACCTGGAGGGGAACCAGGCCGAACATCAGCATCGATTTTCTGGATTTTGTGCCTGCTTTTTCCAGCAGCCGGCGGATCTGCCCGCTGTCCAGTTGCTCGAGATACCGGTGGATCACCTCCTCCGGGTGGTTTTTTACGCGGGTATCCGCGTGACGGATCCGGCTCGCCAGAACGACAAGCCGGACCGCATTGATGGCCAGCGGCAGTATAAGAAGCAAAATAAACAAGAGTAAGGAATGCATATATAATATATTAAGATATTTTTATCTTTTATTTGGTGAAAAAAATTATCGCTCCTTGATGTAGCGCAGCCCCAGGTTCAGGCTCTCGTTAAATTCGCCGACCGTCGCGCGCTGCAGGGTCTGGTACATTTGTTTCCGTATGGCTTTGAACTCGTGGTGGAGGGGACAGGGCTTGACTTCCGAACAATTTTTAAGACCCAGCCCGCACCCGGTGAAAATCTTGTCGCCGTCGATGGCCTTGACTACATCGGCGAGGGTATGCTTCCGGGTATATTGGTCCGTGTAAAAACCTCCGTTCGGTCCCTTGCTGGACTGGATCAGGCCCCGTTTGCTCAGATCCTGCAGGATTTTAGCGATGAAATGCTCGGGCGAATCAATACCGGCGGCAATTTCCTTTATGCTGACTTTGTTCCCGTTTTCAGATTTCTGCGCGATGAAGATGACCGCCCGTATGGCATATTCGCAGGTTTTTGAGAAAAACATGTGGTCTCGCTGGTTTGTCCTGGGCAAATGTAAGGATAAATCAAGTAATAAAATACTTTTTTATCTTTTATTTTCCGGAAATCAGAAAACAGGCCGGTCAGTAAACATCGGTGAGATATCGCCCGGAAATACGCAGGTACTGCAGGTGCTCCTCCGCCTGCACGCGGTTCAGTGACCCGTGCTGCTGCAGGATGCGGACGAACGCGCGCTCCACTTCCGGGGCCATGCGCCGGGCGTCTCCGCATACATAAACCACCGCCCCGTTTTCGATCCATTCAAACAGGAGCCTGCCGTGTTCTTCCATCTTGTGCTGCACATATACCTTTCCGGGGCCGTCCCTGGAGAATGCCAGATCCAGCCGGGAAAGTATTTTTTCCTGGAGATAGCGGATCCATTCCGTGCGATAGTAAAAATTTTCTGCCCGGTACCGTTCCCCGAAAAAAAGCCATGCGCCGCCGGTATGCCCGCTTAGCGCCCGCTTCTGGAGGAATGCCCGGTAAGGGGCAATGCCCGCTCCCGTACCGATCATCACCACGGGCTGCAGCGGATCCGCCGGGAGCCGGAATGTATCATTGGTTTCCCTGAATATATCCAGGAAGTCGCCTTCTCCGGCCGATTGGTGCAGATAGGTGGAGCAAAGGCCGTATTTCCGGGTTCCGTAGGCTTCATAGTCCACTACGGATACCAGCAGGTCGGCCTGCCCGCCGACCTGCGCCTGGCAGGAGGCGACCGAATACAACCGGGGGGTGTTTTTCCGGAGGATGCCGAGCAGCTCGTCCGGGCTCATGGAGCGGGGAGTTTCCTGCAAAAGATCGCAGACATCCCGCCCGTACAGGTAGGCGGCGGCAGCGGCGGGGTCGTTTGCGATAACCCGGAGCTTTTCAGACTCCGCCAGTTCGGCATACCGGGCCAGCGAAGCATAGGTGAGGGGGGAAAGCTCGTAGTCGTCGCGGAGCGCATCCGCCAGTTTTTTCCCCGGTTCCGCCGCGGAAGCCGGTTCCCGGCCGCTGAATTTCAGGATATCGAGGAGCCTGCTTACGGTCGGTTCGGGGTTGGGCGCGGAAATGCCGATGGTGTCGCCGGGCTCATAGGTGATTCCCGAGCCCGCCAGGTCAAGCTCCAGGTGCAGCATCGGGCGGGTATGTTCGCCGGCCAGGCGCTGCTTCCGCAGGATTTGCGACCGGATGGTCCGGCTCCGGCCTGTCACCGCGCTGTCTTCCGCACCCGTGGCAGGGAGGGAAGCATCCGGGGTCCGGCCGGGGCGGATGAATGTATCCACGACGCTTTCCCACCAGCGCTGGTAGTCTTCGGCATAGTCGATGTCGCAATCCATCCTGTCGATCATTCTCCGGGCACCGAGCTGCTCCAGCCGCCGGTCGAAGTCTTTCCCGGTCTGGCAAAAGCGCACGTAGCCGGTATCGCCCAGCGCAAGAACGGCAAACTTCGTTTTGTCCAGGCGGGGGGCGTCGTCCCCGAACAGGAAATCGTAAAATCCGGAGGCCTGAGAAGGAGGCTCGCCGGCGCCGTGCGTGCTGACAATGACAAGCAGACGTCGTATCCCGGGCAGCGAATGCACCGGGCAGTTCTGCATCCCGTAAAGCCGGGTTTCCACGCCCAGTTGATCCAGCCGTTTCCGGGTGACCTGCGCCAGCCTTTCACAATTGCCGGTATGGGTGCCGTACAAAATCCAGATCGGGTCCGGTGATACGGGAGCACTCATATGGCCTGCTTGCCGGACAGCGTATTTTCCCCGAGCCGGACCGGCAGCGGCTGCCGGACGTCAGGGCTGATTTCTTCCCGGAGAAAACGGATAAAATAATCAAAAAAAGCAGGATAGGTACGGTCCTTCATCCTGGCCACGAACTGCTGCCGGAAAAATCCCCCCGGGTTGATTTTGACGGGGTGAATGCCGGTATGCAGAAAGGGCTTCAGCGTCCAGTGCGCCAGCACCATTACACCCATGTTGGCCTTGACCAGCTCGACGGAGGCTTCGGTAAGCGGCAGCACCACCAGCTTCCTGGGCTGTATTTTTTTGGGAATCAGCTCGCTTCTGAAAATTGAGACGGTTTCCAGGGGGAGCGAATGGATGATCAGCGTCGCCTCTTCGAAATCGCGCGCTTCGACAAAGTCGAGCTTGCTCCAGGGGTGTTCGGGCGATACGATCGCGAAGAGCTCGTCGGTGAACAGCCTGACGTATTCTATCTTTTCGGGGTATTCCTGGCTCGATGTGATCGCCAGGTCCAGGTCGCCGTCGATCAGTCTTTCCAGCGGGCTGTGGGTGGCCTCAAATACGATCTCTATGTCCACGTTGGGAAACCTCGCCCCGAATTTGCGGAGCACCGGCGGCAGCCAGTGGTAAGTGGTATAGCATTCTGTGCTGATGCGAATGGATCCGCTTTCCCCGTTGATCATCTTCCGGATCTCGTTTTCGGTGGCGTCGATTTCCCGGAGTATTTTTTTTGCGGAAACATACAGCTTTTTTCCCACCGGCGTAAGCACCAGCTTCTTGTTTCTCCTGTAAAAAATGGGTGTGCCCAGCTGCGTTTCGGCTTCTTTCAGCTGGTAGCTCAGGGCGCTTTGCGTCAGGTGCAGAAGG
>JBEBSO010000021.1:0-15225 GCA_040394275.1 Telluribacter sp. | reverse complement strand
AGACGCAGGGTACCAGCACGAGCGTGAGCAGCAGGGAGCTGGTCAGCCCGCCGATAATTACCCATGCCATCCCGTTTTTGACTTCTGCGCCGTCGCCCGATGCAAGCGCGATGGGAAGCATCCCCGCGATCATGGCGACGGTGGTCATCAGGATAGGCCGGAGCCTTTCCTTGCCTGCTTCAATCAGGGCCTCCTTCAGGGCATACCCGTCCTGCTTCAGGTGATTGGCAAAGTCCACGATCAGGATCGCATTTTTTGCCACCAGGCCGAGCAGCATGATCATCCCCACGATGGAGAAGATCGTCAGGCTCTGCATCGTCAGCGCGAGGGCAAGCAGCGCGCCCACCAGCGCTACCGGGATGGAGAAGAGCACCACGAACGGGTAGACCACACTTTCGTAAAGGGCCACCATAATAAGGTAGACGAGCACAATGGCAAGTATGATGGCGATACCCAGGCTGCCGAATGCGTCCGACTGCTGTTCGAGCTGCCCGAGGTAGGACAGGCTGATGCCTTCAGGCAGCTTGAAAGATTCCATTTTTGCTTTGATGTCATCCCCGACCGAGCCCACGGGCCTTCCGACCACCTGCGCGTTGATGGTGATCGCGGAAAGCCGGTTGATTCTCTGGAGCACGCTCTCTCCCATGGTTTCCGTAATCCCGGCAAACTGCGACAGCTCGAAGGTTTTTCCCTGTTGGCTGACGAAGCCGATTTTCCGGATGTCTTCCGCATTGGACCTGTCGAAGCGGTCGAGGTTGACCATAATGTCATACTCCTTGCCGTTTTGCTTGAATTTTGACCTGTCGTTGCCGCGAAAGGCAGTCTGGAGCGCAAGCCCGACGTCGGTAGCGCTGATGCCCAGCCCGGCCATCTTCTCGCGATCCAGTTTGATCCCGATCTCCGGTTTGGGGTCATCGACCGAGAAATCCACGTTCTGGGTGCCCGGAACGGTTTCGACGATTTCCTTGATGGATCGCGAAACTTCCCGGATGGTGGACAGGTCGGTTCCTTTCACAGCTATCTGTATCGGCGCCTGGCTTGTTCCTCCGGTAATGGACGGAGGCGCGACGGATACCTTTACGCCGGGTATCTTCAGGATTTCTTCCTGGATCAGGATTCCGAAATCTTCCGATGAAATGTTTCTTTTCTTTTTATCGACCAGCTGCAGGGTAATATCGGCAAGGTTGCTGCTGGAAGTGGAGCCCAGGGCGCTGCTGCTGTAGCCGATATTGGAAAATACGTTGGTTACTTCCGGGTAGCTCAGGAGCAGGCTTTCTACCTGCTGGGTCACTTTGTTCGTCTGGTAAATGGAGGCTGTGGGAGCCAGCTCCAGCTGTACGTTCAGCTCCCCCTTGTCCCCCGGCTGCATGAAGGCGGCCCCGATGAAGCCTGCCGGCACGAGGGCTATCGCTGCGATAATAAGCGAGAGGGAGCCCAGGAATATCCACCGCTTGTGCCCGAGGGCCCAGGTGAGGATTTTGCCGTACTGTTCCTTCAAGGCATCCAGCAGGCTTTCGAAACCGATGTTCAGGCGGCCCCACAGGCTGTTTTTGCTCAGAACTTCGATCTTGCCGAAGCGAGAGGCCAGCAGGGGCGTCAGGGTAAAGGAGACCAGGAGGCTCATCAGGGTGGAAAATACCACTACGAGCGAGAATTCACGAAGTATATTGCCGATCAGCCCCGAGGTAAGCGCCAGGGGTACGAATACCACTACGTCGACCAGGGTAATGGCCAGGGCCGTAAAGCCGATTTCGCTTCGTCCGTCCAGCGCCGCCCGGCGTTTGCCTTTCCCCATTTCCATGTGGCGGTTGATGTTTTCCAATACCACGATGGAGTCGTCCACCAGGATTCCCACCACCAGCGACAGGGCCATCAGCGTCATGAGGTTGAGTGAGAACCCGAAGATGTTCATAAGTATGAAAGTCGGGATCATCGACGACGGCAGCGCCACGAGCACGAAGAGCGAGCTCCGGAAGCTGTGCAGGAACATCAGCATGACGACAGACACGATCAGCACGGCCAGTCCCAGGTCAAAAACGACGGCGTTGGCAGAGGCGAGCGTGTAAATCGACTGGTCGGCGGCGATGCTGAATTTGAGATTGACGTGCTGGTACTCTTTTTCGAGCTCCTGCAGCCTGGCCCTGGACAGCTTGCTCACTTCCACCGCGTTGGCATCCGACTGCTTCTGGATCTGAAGACCCACTGACGGCTGACCGTTGATGTGGTTGATGGCTGTTTCGTCAGCGAGGCCGTCCATGACTTCCGCTACGTCGCGCAGGTATACAGGACCGCCTGTCCCCTGGCTGATGATCAGGCTGCGGAGGTTTTCCACCGTGCTGATCTTGGCGTCAAACCGGATAGAAACCTGCTCGTCCTGGGTCTTGACCTGGCCGGCGGGGAAGGAGGTGTTGGCGCTGTTGATCGCGCCGGCCACCTGGGCTACCGACAGCTTATAGGCACGTAGCCTGTCCTGGTTGATGTTGACTTTGATCTGCCGCTCGCTTCCGCCGATGATGGTAACCTGCCCGACGCCCGCTACGTTGGAAAGCTGGGGCTTGAGCTTGTCGTCTATCAGGTCATAGATGGCTCCGGGAGGCATGTCGGCGGTAACGCCCATACGAAGCACGGGGATCTCGTCCGTCGAAAACTTGTTGATGACCGGCCGGTCCGTGTCGTCGGGCAGCAGGGAGATGATCTGCTCTACTTTTCGCTGTACTTCCTGCTGGGCAAGGTTTACATCCACGCCCTGCTTCAGCTGGATCACTACCATCGACACTCCTTCCTGGGAGGTGGCGTTGAGCTTGTCCAGTCCTTCGATCGCCGATACCGCATCCTCGATGTGCTTGGTAACATTGGTTTCGACCTCGTCGGCAGATGCGCCCCGGTAGGTGGTCATTACACTGACTACGTTTGCCTCGAATTTGGGCAGGAGGTTGTAGGAGAGCTGGTTATAGCTTAGTACGCCGAAGAGGATCAGCACTGTAAATATTACAATGATGAGCAGCGGGCGTTTGACAGCAACTTCTGTAATCGTCATATTGATTCTTTTTAGATGGCAATCTGCATTGCCTGTGAGCGGCGCCTTACGCCTGGAACTTACCTGGTGACCTGTACCGCTTTTCCTTCACTGAGGTTGATCTGCCCGGATACCACGACAGTATCATTGAGCTGAAGACCGTCCAGCACCTCGATGTCGGAGCCCAGCTCTTTCCCAACTTTGATTTTCCGGACCGCGGCTGTTCCGTTTTCGACAATATATACATACGGGTTGCGGATACTTTCGACCAGTGCGCTTCTGGGAATCAGCAGCGCGCGGCGGCTCGATTTCTGAGAGAACGTCACCGTGACGAAAGTGCCTGATCTGAGGTGGCCGGAGTTCTGAAGCACGATTTCGACCGGGTAGTTGTGGGTTTCATCGCCCTGCGGGGAGATATAAGAGATCCTGCCGTCGAGCTTTTTTTCCGGGAAAACGTCCGTGCTCAGCGTGACATGGTCGCCTTCACGCAGCTTGTACACATCGCTTTCGCTTACCATCACCTGCACCTTCAGCCTGGATACATCCAGGATGGTCCCGAGCACTGCGCCTACGTTGACGTACTCTCCCGCTTCGATGTTCTTTTTAACAACCCGTCCGCTGATGGGGGCCGTGATTCTGGTGTCCTCTATCTGCTGCCTGATCTGCGCCGACTGGTTGACGGCATTTTCGAAATTGTACCTGGTATCGTTCAGTTGAAGCTCGGTCGCCGCGTTGCCCGCGTATAGTGCTGTGTAACGGTCGGCATCCTTCTTCAGCTTGTCAATACTCAGTTGGGTAGCTTCCAGCGACAGCTCCTTAAGCCGGCTGTCGACCTGCACCACCGGTGCTCCCTTTTTTACGTAAGTGCCCAGCTCATATCCTACCGACAGGACCTTCCCCTGGGCCGTAGCCATGATGTTGGCCTCTTTGAACGGGATCAGGTTTCCTGTCCTGACCAGCAGCTGTTCGCCCGATCCCTCTTTGACGGTGCTGACGGTCACCGGGATTTTCGTTTCCTTTTTTTCAGGGAGCTTATTTTTTTCGTCGATCTCAGACTTATTGGCAGACAGCCGGAACCCGATCAGGGCAATCAGCAGGACGACGGATCCGATAACGATAACTTTACTTTTCATGTGTTTATTTTCAGTTTTGATTTTTATGGTCGGGTGGAATTTACTATTCGCTCATTCCACCTGTACGGGAATTTTCAGTTCATACTTCAATACTTCTGTTTGCCCGGATCAGAGCTCTATGTAAAAAGAGCTCAGCGTCCCCTGTGACTGCTCCAGGTCCAGGCGGGCCTGGTAGTAGCTTAGCAGGGAGTTGATGTAGTTGTTCTGTGCCTCCTTATATGAAGTCTCCGCATTGAGCAGGTCCGGCAGCGTGACGGTGCCCTGCTGATACTGGAGGGTCGTCACTGCGTATACCTCCCTGGCCAGGGCTACGTTGCTTTCATCGCTGATCACGTTTGAGCTGGCTTTTTTCAGCTGCATCTGGGAATTGCTGTTCTGTAGCTCATAATTCTGTATATTCAGCTGCAGCTGCTCATTCAGGGTCTGCAGCTTGAGGTCAGCCTGTTTCCACTGGGCGTTTTTCCGGAACCCGTCAAACACCGGGATGGTCATTTTCAGCCCGATGGCGCCGTAGCCCATCCATTTGTTCCAGGATGCGCCCAGTTCATTGCCCAGCGCCTGCGTCCCGTACCTGGCATAGAGAGACAATTTGGGTAGGTATCCCGCCTGGATCCGCGCTTTTTCAATGCCGTAAAGCTGCATATTGACTTTTTGCAGCTTGAAATCGGTCAGCAGGTTATAATCGAAGGCAGGCGTATTCAGCAGCATTTCCGGCTCCCTGGCCGGCTGCGCGAGCGTAACCTGTTCGTTCAGGTCCATTCCCATTTGAAATTTCAGCCTGTTTTGTGCCAGGATGAGATTGTTTTCGGCCAGGTTCAGCTGGGATTGGATGTTGTTCAGGCTTACCTGGGTGCGGTCCAGGTCTACCTTGCGGATGACGCCGTGTTCGAGCTGTAATTTAAGCACTTCGGCAATTTTCCTGGTTTTGTCGAGGTTGTCACGGAGCAGCCCGATCTGCTGCTCGGTAATAAATACCTGGTAGTAGTAGGTCGAAATGTTGTAAATCAGGTTTTCCCTGGTCTTTTCGGCATTGAGCAGGGCGCTCTCCATATTGGGTTTGTTTGCCTTCAACCCGGTAAGCAGCGCCTGGTCGTAAATGACCTGGTCCAGCTGTGCGGAGGCATTGGTAGCGTATTTGGTACCCAGCGCCACGCGGGTGGGCTCGCTTCCGAAAATTCCCGCCGGTATGACCGTCGACTGAAGTTTGACGTTGTCGTCGAGTGTCGCTGACCCGCTTACCTGGGGAAGATAGGCAGACAGCGCTTCCCGGGCCTGTTCATGCGCGGTCTCCTCGCTGATCCGGGCGATCTTTACATTCCGGTTGTGCCGGAGCCCGTAGTCAATGCAGGCCTTTAACGTCAGCTGTTGCTGGCCCGCTGACGGGAAGGCCATGAGGATGGCCGCGACGACGCCTGTGATGAGGTGTATTTTCATGGTTTCTGGTGAATTTGTACGGGAAATGTACTATTGATTTAGCTATTGGTTACTATTTATGGTGATGTGTCAACCATTTAATGGTTTTTCAATAATTTCGGAAAGCTTGTCCAGCAGGCGCAGGAGGGCATGATACTCGTCCTCGCTGAAATTTTCCCGGATCTGGGCGTTAAAGCCTGTTGCGATCTCCTTTACCTTCTCGCAGATGTACCTGCCGCCGTTCGTCAGGACGACCAGGTTTTTCCGTTTGTCCGCCGGGTCTCCCTCGATGCGGAGGAAGCCGTCCTTTACAAGCGACTGTATCGCCCTCTGAACGCCCGATTTATCCCTTTGCAATACATTGGCAATTTCCTGCTGACTTTGCGCCGCGCTCAGGTATATGACCATCAGGATCGGGATCTGCTCGGCGATCACCGGGATATTGTGCTGTCCGAGCTCCATGTTGATGCGCCTGGTCATCAGCCTGTGCAGGTTGCCCATTTTAAACTGCAGGGAGTTTTTCATGCGCTGCTGGAAATCAATCTGCTCTTCCATCTATTTTCTTTTTGTGCTTTTCCTGGATTACTTACCTGCAAATCTACGATAATGTTGATATATCAACCAAATAATTAAGGCAAGAAATTTTATAAAAGGCAAATAGGAAGGTCAAACGGTAGCCGGATCAGCCGGGAAAAGTATCGGAGTACCCGGTGACGGACCTCGGGCCGAGCTCGACGACCTCCATGTTCCGGATTTTACGGTCGCTGATCTCGAAGCGCAGCAGGGTACGGACTTTGTGAAAGCCATGGATGCCGGCTGCTCCCGGGTTGAGGTAGAGCAGGTTGTGAAAGGCAGGGTCTTTTACCACCCTGAGGATGTGGGAATGGCCGCAGATAAAAATATCCGTTTCGCCTGCGGCCAGCCGGGGCCTTACGGCGGGATTGTACCGGGGAGGAGCGCCGCCGATATGGGTCATCCAGATGCGGAAGCCGCCGGCTTCAAACCAAAGGTTTTCGGGGGTACGCAAACGGATCCCGCGGTCGTCGATGTTGCCGTACACGGCCCTCAGTGGCCTGAAGGCAGCCAGTTGGTCAAGAACGTGCCCGCTGCCGATGTCGCCGGCATGCCAGATTTCGTCACAGGCGTCAAAATGCCGGAAGACTGCCGGGTCGAGGAAGCCGTGGGTGTCGGAAAGAAGCCCGATTTTCATATTGTCGATTACATGCCTTTTACGTTCATGCGGATCCCGTATACCGCGGTGCCGGAGGTAATGAAAAGCAGCTGCCGGTCTTTTCCCCCGAAGCAGACATTGGCTGTCCATCCCGTCCCTACCGGGATATGCCCTATTTTTTCGCCGCTTTTATTATAAATGGTCACACCTTTTCCGGTCAGGTAAAGATTCCCTTTTTCGTCAAGCGTAAGCCCGTCGGATCCCTGGCTGACAAACAGCGTCCTGCCGGTGAGCGTTCCGTTGCCTGAGCGGGTATACACGTAGGTTTTTCCCGCTCCGATGTCTGCGACGAATATTTTCTTCCCGTCCCTGGTACCCGTGATCCCGTTGGGCTTCCTTAACAGGGAATCGGCTTTGGTGAGGCTGTGCCTGTCCGGGCTCAGGTAGTAGACATGTTCCCCGTCCTGCTGGCTGACAGGGTCTCTTTTCCAGTAGCTTCGCTTGTAAAGCGGGTCTGTAAAATACATGCCCCCGTCCGGTGCGATCCACACATCATTGGGGCCATTCAGCAGCCGGCCGCCAAAATCTTTTACAAGAACGGCGGCTTTGCCCCTTTTATCGAAGGACCACAGCTGGTTCGACTCGTCGGAGCAGGTAATGAGGTGACCTTTTTTATCGAAATACATGCCGTTGGCCCGTCCTGCCTGCGCAGCGAAAACACTGATTTTCCCGGTCCTGGCATCCCATTTATGGATCCTGTTGTTGGGTTGGTCGGTAAAATAGACATTCCCCTTTTTGTCGGCGACGGGTCCTTCGGTAAATTCAAAGCCTGTTCCGAGCGTCTGCAGGTGTGCACCCGCGGCAATAAGCCCGTGCTCGTCCCGGACCTGGGCGGTGACGCGGGCGAAAACGGCAAGCAGGAGTATGCCGGTAAAAACCGGGCGGAGGTAGTGCATAGGATACTGCGGATAGGCGGACCTGTTTAACTTATCGTAGAATTGAGCAGCCTGAGCGTTCTTTCCCAGGCCAGCCGGGCGGCTTCCGGGTGATGCCTGGTCGGGGCCGTGTCGTTGAGAAAGGCGTGCTGCGCACCTTCATAGATATACAGCTCATAGGAAACACCTGCCGTTTTCAAAGCGGCTTCGTAGGCCGGGATCCCGGCATTGATCCGCTCGTCGAGGCCTCCGTAATGGAGCTGCACGTTCGCTTTGATTCTGGCTGCGTCCGATGGTTCGGGCTGTCGTCCGTAAAAGGCGATCGCGGCTTTCAGGTCGGGATCGTGAACAGCGAGCTGGTTGGCCAGCGCGCCGCCCCAGCAAAAGCCGATGCAGGCGGTCTTCCCGTTGCAGTCTGCCCGTGAGCGGAGGAACCTCAGCCCCCGGAGGAAGTTGTTCAGGTTTTGACCGACGTCGATCCTTGCAAAAAGGGAACGGGCTTCATCCTCGTTTTGCGGGGTGCCTCCAAACGGGCTCAACGCATCTGCAGCGAGTGCAATGTAGCCTGCTTTGGCAAGTCTCCGGGCGATGTCGCGGGTATGCGGGTTCAGGCCCCTGTTTTCATGTATGACCAGGACGGCGCCGCGTGTCCCCTGCCTGGCCGGCCGGGCCAGGTAACCGTGCATGTTACAGCCCTCGCCGGGATAGGATACATCCTCCGTCAATATTTCGCCGTCTGTCTCGGGAACCGTAGCCGCGTGGGCATAGTTGACCTCGAGAAGCGGCAGTACGGCCATAGCGGCGGCCGTGCTGCCGGTCAGGCGGGCCAGGCGCCTCAGGAATACATCCCGCGAAAGAGGCTTGTGGGTGTATTCGTCGAACAGGTTAATAATTCGCTGGTCCATTTGTGTCCCGGTTGATGTATGGGTAAAAATAGCTGATTTTCTCTCAAATTCCATCCGGGGCGGGGAGACATTTTACCGGACGGGAGGCATTTAAGCAAAGTTCAGGTCGCCTGATACGGCTTCTGTTCGTAAATTGCACGAAAATAGATGACAGTATTTGAATTGCTTTTATATTTCCTTGCCATGATTTCGCTTTTGAGATTCTGCTTCCCTGTTTTTATCCTGAGCCTGTATTTTCCCGGAACTGCTTTCGCACAGCAGGAGTCTTCTTTGCGGGGAGTTGTGACCGATGCCGAAAACCAGCAGCCGCTGGCGGGCGCCACCGTCCTGCTGATGAACACCGGGCGGGGTACCCAAACCGATGAATCGGGTAGCTATAAGTTCGGGAGATTGCCGGTAGGGCGTTACGTGCTGCGGGTGAGTTTTCTGGGTTACCAGCCGGTTGTGCTGCCGGAGATTCTCCTGGAGTCCGGGAAAGAGCAGGTGGTAAACCTCTCGCTGATGCCGTCAAAGATTGAGCTGGATGAAGCTACGGTCAGCATGGGAAAGCCGGATTTTTACAACAGCGCCGAGGCGATTACCGTCGAGCAGACCCTGAGATATGCGGCCACTTACCACGATCCGGCCAGGGTGGCGACGTCGTTCCCCGGTGTGGCGGCCGCCAATGACCAGGCCAATGGCCTCGTGGTGAGAGGAAACAGCCCCAATGGCATGCAGTGGCGCCTGGAAGGCGTCGAGATTGTCAATCCGAACCACCATTCCAACGCGGGTACCTTCAGCGACAGGGCTACCCAGACGGGCGGAGGGGTGAACATACTGAGCACCCAGATGCTGGGTACTTCCTATTTCCTGAGCGGGGCTTTCCCGGCAGGTTACGGGAATGTCCTTTCCGGCGTGATGGACATGAGCTTCCGGAGCGGGAATGATGAAAGGCACGAGTTTACCGCGCAGGCCGGTTTGATTGGTATCGACCTGGCCGCAGAGGGCCCGTTGTCCCGGAAGTCCGGCTCTTCCTACCTTTTCAACTACCGGTATTCGTTTACCGGGCTTCTGGGAGCGATGGACGTGAACTTTGGCGGCGAGCGGATTGATTTTCAGGATCTCTCGTTCAAGGTGAAGATCCCGACCCGGAAGATGGGTGAGTTCGGCCTCTTCGCGATGGGCGGGCTGAGCAGCAATATCTTCACGGGGGAGCGGGACAGCACGCTTCGTGAAACGCAGAAGGATCTCCTGGACATCACGTTCAGGAACAGGATGGGGGCCGGTGGGGTTACCCATAATATTTCCCTCGGCAAGCGCACCGGTCTGCGTTCCGTGCTCGTATTTTCGGGTCTTGCGGGCAGCCGGGCTGCGGAGAGCTATGCAGACGCTATCCCGGGCCGCCCGGTTTACGAGCAGGACCGGCTGGAAAAATCACGGCTTTCTTTTTCCGGTATACTGACCCACCGGCTTAATCCTTCCCACCGGCTGAAGGCGGGCTTGTACCTGACCCGGCAGCACGACGGGATAGAGGTGAACGGTAGCCGGGGATCGCTTGCTGGTAATTTGTTCCAGCCCTTTGCCTCCTGGCAGTGGAACATCAACTCCCGGCTGACGACCGAGGCCGGCCTGCATTACCTGGGCTACACGATGAACCACACCGGGTCCCTGGAGCCGAGAGCGTCTGCGCGCCTGCAGGTCAGCAAGCGTCAATCCGTCAGTTTTTCCTACGGCCTTCACAGCCAGACGCAGCTACCCCAGGTTTACCTGGGCGGCGCGGCAACGGCTGACAACCTTCACCTGGGGCTTACCCGTGCACATCACTTCGTAGCGGGATACCAGCGGTATTTCCGCGGCAATACGAGCCTGAAAGTGGAGGCATATGTGCAGCAGCTGCTGGATGTGCCGGTCGGCCGGTATGCCTCCTCCTTCTCCGCGCTGAATCTCGTCGAGTCCGAGGTCCGGCTGGCTTTGAAAAACGGGGGCACGGGGCGGAACAGGGGAATAGAGGCTACCTTCCAGAAATACCTGACCGACGGGTATTATGTGCTCGTGTCGGGTGCTGTTTACGATTCACGCTACGCCGGAAGCGACGGAGTCTGGCGAGACACCCGTTTCAACGGCGGTCACACGCTCAGCTTTACGGGAGGGAAGGAGTTTTACCGCAGCAACCGGTCGACCTGGGGCGTACATGCCAGGGTATTGTGGCTGGGCGGATTCCGGGATACCCCGATCGATGCCGCGGCCTCGTCTGTCGCCGGAACTACTGTGTACCGGCAGGATATGGCCTATACTATCCGGATGAAGGATTACTTCAGGCCTGATTTGCGGATTTACTGGAAAAAGAATAAAACCAGATATAACCGGATGCTTGCGCTGGACATACAGAACGTTTCGGGCACGGAAAATGAAGCCTTCAGCTACTACGACGTCTACCTGAAGCGGATCATCAGCCAGAACCAGCTGGGTCTGATCCCGATCCTGAGCTATCGCTGGGAATTCAGGCTTTAGGTCAGAGCGAAGCTATATAGGCAGCCATTTTTTCCCGGGCTTTGCTGTCCGGAAGCTCCCCGTATCCGGCGCCTGTATTATCCAGCATGTGTCCGGGGTTGGAGGTGCCCGGTATGACGCACGTTACGGACGGATGAGAGAGAATGAACTTGAGGAAGAATTGTCCCCAGCTGCCGATGTCGTAATCTGCCGTCCACGGAGGCAGCGGCTTCCCTCTGACCAGCCCGAAGAGCCGGCCGGATTCATAGGGCTCATTGATAATGACTGCTACGCCGTGGTCAGCAGCGGCTTTGAGCAGCCTCTTTTCTGCATCCCGTACCCGTATCGAATAGTTAAACTGGGCAAAATCGACAGCTTTTGACCGTATGATCTCCTCCAGCGCTTCATGGGCGGATACTGCGTAGTGGGTAATGCCTGTATACCGTACCAGGCCCTGGTCTTTCCAGGTGCGTAACGTCCGGAGGTGCGTGCGCCAGTCCAGGAGGTTATGAACCTGCATCAGGTCTATCCTGGTCCGCTTCAGCTTTCGCAGCGAGTCCTGCATCTGTGTGATGCCGTTCTGCTGCCCGCTGGTCCATACTTTGGTGGCACAGAAAAGCTGGTCGCCGTCCGGCATCCCGCCGGCGAGCTCACCGATGACTTCTTCCGCCCTGCCGTACATGGGTGAGGAGTCGATGACTCTCCCGCCTCTGTCCAGGAGCGTGCGGAGCACCCCTGCCAATGGCTGCCGTTCCGCCTGCGTTGCTCCCACGTCAAATTGAAGCCATGATCCGACACCCACCACCGGCAGCAGCTCGCCGGAAGCGGGGATGGTCCTCTTCAGCATGGTCCCGGGGGCAGATGACCAACTGGGAAACGGGTGCGGAGCCGGGTTCCTGTCCATGGCCGTTCCCTGCAGCGCAGCCGCCGAAAGTCCCAGGCTGCTGCCTCCCAGCACCCGGACAGCGGCACGTCTCGACATTTTTCTGCTCATGGTAAAGTTCTCTTTATCGTGGCCGGAAAAAGGGGTGGCGGATGTAATGTCCTTTCCCCCTGAACAAATAAAAAACGTTCTCAGTGGGAAATTCTACTGAGAACGTTTGACGAATGTATGGCTTGTCCGGCTGCTACCTGGCGATAACTACCTTATAGGACCGCCTGGCGCCATTTTTCGTGCTGATCACCGCGACATAAGTACCGGCAGGCAGTTTGCTCACATCGATTCCGGATTTGGGCTCCTGGTTGGTGATGTATACGGATTCACCCCCGGGGCTGCGCAGCTCGAACAGGGCGATCTGTCCCCAGTCACCGGAAGTGACCTTCAATATTTCGCCTGCGGGGTTGGGGAAGAGAACGATTTCATTTCTGCCTTCAAAACGCAGGCTTTGAAGCGTGCTGTAGGCGTAGGTTCCGTCCCGGTCGATCATTTTCAGGCGGTACAGGTTTTCGCCGGCCATCGGGCTTTGATCCTGGAAAGTGTACGATACCAGGACTGCGCTTTCTCCGCGGGCGGCCACGCTGCCCAGGATGCTCCATGATTTCCCGTTATAGCTGCGTTCCACTTCGAAGCGTTCGCTGTTGGTCTCGGCGGTTGTTTCCCAGGTAAGGGTGGCGGTTCCGTTTTCGGCTGCAGCCGTGAAACGGGCCAGGGATACGGGAAGCGGCGTAATGGGCGGCAGCCCGGGGTCGGTTTCGCACGACGTGGCTACTTTTTCCACGGTATAGTTGGAAGGCTGGTTGCCGGTTTTTTTGTTGAAATCATGGTTGCCGGTGGTTTCGCTGTAGAATTTCATGCCGGTTCCGGTCAGCATCCCGTCGTTCAATATCTGGCTGTACCCGTTCTGCACATAGATCGCCCCGTTGGTTCCTACAATCGGTTTGTTAAGCGTCAGGTTTCCGGTGCCCGGAGCGCCCGGCTTGATGATCATGATCCCGTCATTGAAGCCGATGCTGAGGGACACGTCCCCTTCGATGCTGATGCAGCCCTTGTTGGTGAACGTTTTGGAGGCGCTTTTGTCGCCCAGCAGGAAACCGCAGGCCACACCCGGCTCGCCGAATTTCCCGCAGACGGTATTGATCACACCGTCGTTGAGCATCCCGCCGTGGTTGTTGAGAAAGCCCCCGATGTTGACAGTGCCGCCGGTCATGTTCCAGAAAAGCTTTGAATCGGCATTTTCAATATTGCGGAAGTCCATTGTTCCCTGGTTGGTGACGCTGGTCCCGTTGCCGAAGATAAACTGCGACGGGGCGGTTGCGATCAGCCTGGAATCGGCCCCTACGTTATTGAAATAGAAGGTGGTCCCGGTATGGCTGACCGTTCCGGTACGGGTAAATGTTACCGTGCCCTCATTGTTGATGGTGACGTTGTTCTGAAAGCCGGACGTATTGGTATTCAGCTGTCCGCCGGGCTTTACATTGATCAGCAGCGGGCCGTTGAAGTTGTAGCTGCCGTTCATGTTGAAGGTCCCGTATACATTTATAGTAGTGGCCGAATTGAAGCTGAGGTTCCCGGTGTGGGTCCATGCTACGCCGGAGGCTACGCAAATGGTATTGTTGGCCCCGTTGAGGTTGATGTTGAGGCTGTTGACGTCTGCGGTGATACAAAGCGTCTGGTTGCCGCTCAGGTTGTAGGAGCCGTTGGAGGAGGCCGAAACGCTACACGAAGCGCATTGGGATTCCGATACATGGGCCGTCAGCAGGAGCGTGCCCAGGAGCATGTTGAATAAAAGAGTTGTTCTCATTTTTTTAACTTCTTTGATGATCAAACAGATATGGTGAATGAGGGTTTGGAGCCTGCCGGCGAATGATTACTTTGCTTCCTGTCTGCTTATCGCTACCGGCATCGAAAACAGGTTGTTCTTTTTGTTCTTTTCCTTATAAATTCCCGTGGGATCTATCTCGATTTCCAGATAATACGTTCCGGATTTCAGTCCTTTCGGCAGCGTGATGTGCTGCCCTTCGAACATCAGCCCGTAGGTGTCGTATCCGCCTACGCTTATCCCCTGCCGGTTGGCAGGCTGGTTGCAGTCTACATAGTTTCCCAGTCCGTAATTCAGGAGATTCTTATCTCCGTACACCGTTCCCTCCCATGTGCAGAGGCTGTCATTGCTGCTGCAGATTCCCGAATCGAACAGGCAGTAGCTTACTTTGCGGCCCCTGGCCACCAGCTTCGAGCGGGTCGGCCTGCCTTTTTTGTTGAATGTCTTTCTTACGAGGCGAAATTCCACCCAGTCGTCAATGTGGTAATGATTGTGTCCGGGCTTGTCTTCGTAATAGTTGGTGCCCGCCAGCCGGTCCTTCCAGACCAGCTTGTCGCCTGATTTCCTGTAGATGCGCTGCATGATCTCCTGCCTGGGTTTTCCGCCTCCCGGGCATACCACCGAGGAATCTCTGACCGCTTTATGACCGCAAAACCATTTGCTGTTTCCGAAGGCTTCCATGGGGCCGTCCCCGATGTTTCCTATGGAAGTGGCGAAGCGCAGCTGACCGGGGTAATACGGATCATTCCACGGGTATTCCTTGACCTGCTGCTCAGTAAGCCTGGGGATAATGATGAGGTCGGGCAGCAGCTCGCAATCCTCGCTTCCGTCCGGGCAGCCGCAGGCGGCGCCGTTTTCGACGGAGCAATTGATATTTCCCTGGTCCGGCGTCGGGTGGGCGCCGAACTCCAGCGTGACAAAGTTGAGGTTGCCCGAGACGCCTTCCCGCAGGTCCTGGACCAGCAGGTACCACGTCCCGTTCGGATCCTGCGAATTGTTGAGAAAAGACATCCGTCCGTCGGGGATGTATTCTCCGGCAAACGGCGCTTTTGCCTGGTGAATGTACCCGGAGAACCCGTTTGACCTGAAGCAGGTATTGACGTAGTTTTCGCCGTCGTCGCGCCCGTTGCGGTTGGTAAGCCAGATGCTTGTGCCGTCGGGACTGAGCAGCTCGACTTTCAGGTCGCTTACCCTGGGGTGGGAGATGCTGAAACATACCTTGGCGATGCCGAAATCTTTGTTGATCGTCGCCGGGAGGCCGTTCACCTTCACGGGAAACGAGTCGACTTTGTAAGCGCCCTGGTAATCGGAAATCGCCCGGCCCGGCCCGAAGAAGGTCTGTGCTTTCGCTTCGGCTGCGAAAATGAACGGAATGAAGAGTAAATACCTGAAGAATTTCATTTTGAAGATCACGTTAACTGTCA
>JBEBSO010000020.1:0-15828 GCA_040394275.1 Telluribacter sp. | reverse complement strand
ACGACCTGCCGTTCTAGCATTCGTTTTGCAGGAGTATAAAAAATGGGGGCTTCCGGATTTCCGGAAGCCCCCATTTTTTATACCCTGATGTCCCGTCAGGCACTGATCTGGTTCATCACTTCCGTTTGCTTGCGGATCGACTCCATGTGGACCAGCTTGAACAGCTCGTCCACCAGGCCTGCATAAAGATTGAGGCTTTTACCCCAATCCGCGCGCGTATTCAGGACTTCGCGGAAACGATCCACCTGGTAGGCCGATACGTTGTTGTCGCGTTTGTATTCGGCGAGCTTTTCGACCAGCGACATCCGGGCAGCGAGGTTTTCGAGGAGCTCCCTGTCCAGGTTGTCGATTTTCGCCCGGATGATTTCCAGCTGTGACTGGTACTCGGTGCCGTACTCCTTTTTGCGTACGCTGAGCTCGTGAAGCATTTCGCCGAGTGCGACCGGGGTCAGCTGCTGCGCCGCATCAGACCAGGCTTTGTCCGGGTCGCGGTGCGACTCGATGATCAGGCCGTCGTAGTTGAGATCGAGCGCTCTCTGCGCCAGCTCGTACAGGTAAGCCCTCTTTCCTGCCATATGGCTGGGGTCGCCGATGATCGGCAACTGGGGGAAAAGGGTCTTCAGCTCTATCGCGATCTGCCACATCGGCGAGTTCCGGTAGCGGGTTTCCTGGGCATTGGAAAAGCCGCGGTGAATGGCACCCAGTTTGGTAATACCGGCGCGGTTGATCCTTTCAAAAGCGCCTACCCAAAGCTGGAGATCCGGGTTGACCGGGTTTTTGATAAGCACGGGTACATCTATTCCTTTCAGGGCATCGGCGAGTTCCTGGACATTAAAAGGGTTGACAGTGGTACGCGCGCCGATCCAGAGAATGTCTACGTCATATTTAAGGGCAAGCTCCACATGCTGGGGAGTTGCTACCTCTACTGCAACCGGCAGGCCGGTTTCTTTTTTTGCAGCCTGCAACCAGGGCAATGCAGCTTCTCCCATTCCCTCGAAGCTACCAGGACGGGTCCGCGGCTTCCATACTCCCGCCCGGATGACGTGCGCGTACCCATCGTTACTGATTTGTTTGATGGTTTCAATAACCTGCTCTTCCGTTTCCGCACTGCAAGGACCGGCAATCACCAAAGGCTTACCTCCGGTTTCTATCCAGCTTCCGAGGGGCTGGATGTCTAAAGTTGCATTCATAGTAATCAGCTAAATCAATTTTATAAACAATCAAATATCTAATAAACGCAGCCGCGATAATTTACGTTGCAATATTTACTTACCTTTGTGGGCCTGAATAAAAAAAATATCAATTTCTCCGGGAAAGCTTCCCGCTTTCCGCCCTTCTTATTCAATATCTATTCATCAACAATCTCATACTCACATGACTACCTCCGAAGCTCAAACCGCTGATCTTTCTGTATTCCAGGATACAAAAGTCGCATTTTCTTCCCAATCCAACTCAAAACTCAGAAAAACATTTTGGCTTTTTGCGCTGATGAATAGAGTTTGGGTCGTAAATTTAGGTACTTTTTTTATAAAGTTGGCTTTTAAGTTAAAACTCCCTGTCAAAAGTCTTATTCGATTTACCATATTTGAACACTTTTGTGGGGGTGAAAACATCGAAGATTGCCAAAAAACAGCCAAAAAGCTGGCGGAAGCGGGGATCGGGACAATTTTGGATTATTCTGTGGAAGGCAAAGACGAGGAGGCAGGTTTTGAAGCGACTTTCCAGGAATTGCTGAGGACGATCGATGCGGCGGCGGCATCCGGCAATATCCCCTTCACGGTATTCAAGGTAACGGGGATAGCTTCTGCCGAGATCCTGGAAAAAATACAGGCCGGACAAGGGCTCAGCCCGGGGGAGCAAAGCGCCTACCACCGGGCGGCCGAACGGGTGAAAACGCTCTGTCGCAGCGCCGCCGGCCGGCAGGTCCGGATTTTTATCGATGCAGAGGAGAGCTGGATCCAGGAAGTGATCGACGGCCTGGCCGTCGAGATGATGAGCGAGCTGAACCGCGGGCAGGTGATCGTTTACAATACGTTCCAGTTCTACAAGGAGGATACGCTCGAAAACCTGAAAAACCTCTACCTCCGGGCTGCTGAAAGGGGGTTCCTGATCGGCGCGAAGCTGGTAAGGGGGGCCTATATGGAAAAAGAGCGGCTGAGGGCGCTGGAAAACGCGTATTGCAACCCGGTGCACGGATCGAAGGAAAATACGGACCGGGATTACAACGCAGCCATCGATTTTTGTCTTGACCGGCTGGACAGCATGGCGATATGCCTTGGCACGCACAACGAGTACAGCACCGCGTACTGTATGGCCAGGATGGAAAGACTGGGCATCGCCCGGAATGACAGCCGGGTCTGGTTCGCCCAGCTGTATGGCATGAGCGACAATATATCTTACAACCTGGCCGGCAGGGAGTACAATGTGGCAAAATATGTACCCTACGGTCCGGTTGAAGACGTGCTGCCTTACCTGTTCAGGAGGGCGGAAGAAAACAAGGCCATTTCCGGGCAGTCGAGCCGGGAATTCCTTTTGGTAAAACAGGAAATAAAAAGAAGAAACGGGCCGGGCGCATAAATGCAGGCGACGGGCCCCCATGTGATCAGTGAAAAAGTAGTTTAATTCTAGTGTAAACGGAATGAGTACAGATAGAAGTCCCGTAAAGTATTTGATTTTCAGTGCATTTTTGATTCTGGTCGACCAGGCTACCAAGCTGCTGGTTCACCGGTACATGGAGCCCGGCTTTGCCGGTCAGATCACCCTGATCGGAGACTGGCTCAAATTACATTATGTGCTCAATCCCGGAATGGCTTTCGGTATGCAGCTGGGGCACGAAAACGGCAAGCTGTTTCTTACCCTTTTCCGCCTGGTTGCCATGGTCGGTATCGGGTACTACCTGGTACATATGGTGCAGCGCGGCGCTTCGCCGGGATTTTTGTGGGCGATGGCCATGATACTGGCCGGTGCGGTGGGCAACGTGATCGACAGCACCTTTTACGGGGTGTTCCTGGAGGGCAACGTGATCTACGGATCGGCTACCCCGTGGTTTCACGGCCAGGTGATTGATATGATCTTTGTCGATTTCTGGGAAGGGTTTATCCCGGACTGGGTACCTATATGGGGCGGGCAATACTATTCCACCCCAATCTTCAATGTAGCCGATTCCTGCATTTTCGTCGGCGTCTGCATCATCCTCATTTTCCAGGGACACTTTTTTGCTCCCCAGGCGAAAGACGAGCCCGGGCAGCCTTCACCGGAAGGCGGAGCTTTTGCCGTCGGTACCGGGTCTGAAGACGAAGACGGGGCGCCGGCGGAGGACCCTGCTGCTGCTTCGGACGAAACGGCTGCCGCGGACGAGACAGCTCCGGATACCCCGCTGACCTCCGGGCAGTCCCCGGAAGACGGCGGGAGGGTTTTGCCGGAGGCCGGGAGCCGGCCTGAGGAGCGAAAAGATGAGCCTGCGTAGTGCTATAGGCTATTCTCTGAGGTTTACGTTCCCGTAACGGGAGATTACTTTCAGGCGCGGGGTATTGTGCTGCGGCGGCGTCCCGATCTTGCCCTCATACTGCCTGACTGCCGCCGGCCTGCCCTGAACAGGTTCCGTATGGATGAGCAGAATATTGCCGTTGTCGGGATAGTTGAATTGACCATGGTTGACCGTCACGGTGAACCTCCCCGGCTCAGCCGGAAGATACACGGAGGAATAGGACGCATCGATGTCCACATCGTCGGCGGAACACTGCCGGATCATGAAATTTTTCGAGAAATTCAGCTTGACCTTTGCCTTTTCGGTGAGTGATTCGATGTGGGCGGTGGAGTAATTGATGTGGGCCATGAGGTTGTTGATTTCCCCGATATTGAGTCTCCCGAATTTGTTGAACAGCCTGAGTGTGCCTGCCCGGTCCAGCCTGAGATCGGCGTAGTCGCTCTGCAGCGTGCCGCCGTCCATTTTTTTGATGGTAGCGCTTCCGTAGGCAATCGAGATGGAGTTCTGGAGGTTTTCCAGTGTTTCGGCGTAGAAGTTCCCATAGCTGGATTCCACCTTAAGCACCGCCTGGAAATGGGGTACCCGGATGTCCCCGAACTTGTTGAGTATGGCCAGGGGAATGTCACGCGGCATGCTCACCGTGTAGTCGATCCTGAGGGCATTTCTGACGCCTGCATGATCTCTCCAGGGCCGCCAGCCCGTCCCGAAGATTCTCCTGTTGATCTCCGTTTTTATGGTGACCAGCGAACCTTCCCTGACTTCGCCGATGCGGACGGCATTGACGTACTCTTCCGCCTGCGCGCTGCTGGGCGCGCTGGCCAGGATCACCACATCGATCCGGACTTCTTTTTTGTCCCACAGCCGGACTTTTACATCGCCGTACTGGTTGCTGACCAGGAGCTGGTCGGTGGGATGCATGCTGAACACCTTGGAGATATTTTTCTGCTTCCCGGGAAGAGCCTGGTCGCCCGGGCCGGGGCCGTGTGCGTAGGCATACAAAGGGACAGCGAGCATCAGCAGGCTATATATTGATCGCATGTTCGGGATCTTTTTCATCGTTTACCTCATTTAATTGCTCCAGGATCTGCAGCTGCCGGTTGAGCAGGTCGATCTGCCATTGCAGGTTGCTGACCATGGCTTTTACAAGCGCCTGCCGGTCGGGAGACCGCGACAGGTCGGAGCGGAGCGCCCGGTAGCTCTTTTCCAGGTTGCCTAGGTCGGCCGAAAATTCCCGGTAAAGCTCCGGGTTGTGGCTGGTAAGCCGGCTGAGCTGCGCCCTTTTTTTATGGATGTCCTGTGTATACCGGTTGAACTCCTCGGCGTATGCCGGCATGGCGAAGGCCACTTTGGGATCCCGGGTAACGCCGTATTTCCTGTCCAGGTACAGGAAGCAGGAAATGACAAGCCCCAGGATCAGGCAGGCGGCGACGGCCCGGCCGAAGAGCAGGCTTGTATAGCGCCTGCTCAGGGCTACGGGCTTATCTTCCGTAGCAGGCCCGGTAAGGGGGATGGTTTCCGGTGCGGCCAGCTTACCCTCGATTTTTTGCCAGAGCCCTTCACCGGGCTCAAAGAGATCGAATGCCTCCCGGTGGTCCCTTATAAACCGCTCCAGCGTATCTTTCCGGTCTGACGACTTTTTCATTTGTCTGTTTTCTTATTTGGTTTCTAAGGGCACATGGAATTCGTAGGAATAATCATGCGCCGTCATTCCTGCTCATTTCATCTGCCCGTCTTTGAGTAAATCCGCGAGCTTTTGCTTCGCTCTCAGGTATTGGGTACGTGAGGTGCTCTCCGAGATACCCAGTATCCCGCTTATTTCTTCGTGGTCGTAGCCTTCGAAGAGGTAAAGGCTGAGGACCATCCGGTAGCCGGCAGGCAGCTGCCCTATGGCGTGCCTGATCCTTTCCACTTCAAAAGGGACGACGTCTTCGCCGTATGAAGGATGCTCATAGGGGGCATGCTGTTCATCGGGATCGGCGCTTTGCCAGGCCTCCATCTCCACCCACTGTATTTTTCGCTGCCTGAGCTGGTTGATGGTTTTGTTTACTACGATCTGTTTCAGCCAGGCGCCGAATGTGGAGAGATGGTTGAACTGCCCGATGCGGTGAAATGCATCGGTGAATGCCTCCTGGATCACGTCTTCCGCTTCGCCTGCATGGTTGAGCATACGCATGCTGACATTGAACATCGCCCTCGCGTAAAGCCGGTATATCTCATATTGCGCTTTACGGTCTCCCTGCCTGCATTGTTCGATCAGCCTGATGTGCTTGTCCGTGTATGTATTCGTATCCAACGGAAGACTTTATTTTGAACGTTCTGATTCAAAAGACAAGGGAAAGATACGAATGTTGCACGGGACTTGATTTTTTTGACCTAAATTGCGCCATTCAGGAAATATCTCCGTACCGGGGTGTAAACTGCCGCCGCCCTATACCCTCCGAACCACCTTTGGATTTTTTGGGTTATGGTGTAAAAGCAGGGAAGGTTCCGGATCGGAGTTCGTGAGGTGGTTAGCCGGTTTACAATGAAGAGTTTCAATATCCCAGAGTTTTACAGAAGCAGTATCATTACTCCTATCAAGGAGCGCAGGAGAAAAGCGGACAAGCTGAAGCGGGATTACAGCCCGTCGGTGCTGGATTTCGGGCCGGTGATTTTTTTGATTGCCAGGCACTTCGGGTTTTGCTATGGAGTGGAAAACGCCATAGATATCGCTTACAGGGCCATTGACGAAAATCCGGACCGGCGCATTTTCCTGCTCAGTGAAATGATTCACAATCCGGATGTCAACCGCGACCTGACGGACCGGGGGATCCGGTTTCTGATGGATACGAAGGGCCGCCAGCTGATCGGGTGGGACACGCTGACCCCGGACGACATCGTGATCGTTCCCGCCTTCGGTACGACAATCGAGATCCAGCAACGGCTTACGGAGCTCGGGATCGATGCTTACAGGTATGATACGACCTGCCCTTTTGTCGAAAAGGTCTGGAACAGGGCTTCCCAGATCGGGTCGCGGGAGTATACGATTGTCGTACACGGCAAGCCGCTGCACGAAGAAACCCGGGCCACCTTTTCCCACAGCAAGGAAAATGCCCCCACCGTGGTCGTGGAAAATCTGGCCCAGGCCAGGGCCCTGGCCGCTTACATGACGGGAGAACGCCCGGCAGCCGCTTTTTTTGAGGAATTCCGGGGACAGTATTCGGAAGGTTTTGATCCGGACCGTCACCTGGCCCGTGTGGGTGTGGTCAACCAGACCACCATGCTGGCGTCGGACACGCAGGAGATCGCCGATTATCTCCGCCAGGTGATGATCGCGCATTACAACCTGGAGCCCGGCCAGGTGGAAGAGCGCTTCGCCAATACCCGGGATACGCTTTGCTACGCGACCAATGACAACCAGGATGCTACCTACGCGCTGCTCGATCAGCCGGCTGACCTGGCCATAGTGGCAGGCGGCTATAACAGCTCAAATACGTCTCACCTGGTAGAGCTCTGCGAGCAGAAGCTGCCGGTATATTTTATCTCTTCCGCAGCCAAACTGCGGTCTGCCCGAGAGGTCCTTCACTATGACATGCACGAAAAAGAAGAAAAGCTCACCGATGGGTACCTGCCCGAAACCCCGCCGGTCAGAATCCTGCTGACCAGCGGAGCCTCCTGTCCTGATGCGGTAGTGGACCAGATCCTCTTGAAAATTCTCTCTTTTTTCCCGGGGCACCGGCCTGTGCAGGAGGTGCTGAACGGATACCTGGAAAGCGGCGCCTAATCTTCGAAAAGGTTGCCCAGTTTCCCGATTACGGATCCGCTCTCCTTGCCGGCATTGGGACCGCGGGTGGAAAGCCGGTCGATGAGCTTCGAGATGGGCATGGATTGAATCCAGCACCGGCCGGTGCCGCGGAGGGTAGCCAGGAACATTCCTTCTCCGCCAAATACCATGGATTTCAATCCCCCCGATCGCTGGATATCGAAGCTGAGCGACGGCTCGAAAGCAACTACGCAGCCGGTGTCGACCCGGAGCATTTCATTGTTCAGCCGGCGTTCGATGACGACACCCCCGGCATGAATGAAGGCCAGGCCATCCCCGCGCAGTTTCTGCAGGATAAAGCCTTCCCCGCCGAATAAACCGGAGCCCAGGCGCTGGTTGAAGTGAATTTTCATGCTTGTTCCGACTGCGGCGCAGAGAAACCCGTCTTTCTGGACGATGAGCTCGTTGCCGCTGATGCGGCCCAGGTCCACCGGCATGACCGTACCCGGGTATGGCGCAGCGAAGGCTACCTTTTTCTTGCCGTACCCGCGGTTGGTAAAATGCGTCATAAAAAGCGACTCTCCCGTCAGCAGGCGGGTTCCCGCCTGGAAAAGCTTGCCCATTATGCTCTGGTTGGCCTCGGATCCGTCCCCCATTTTGGTCTGGAAATCTATGTCTTCTTCCATGTACAGCATGGCGCCCGCTTCAGCGATAACGGTTTCCTGCGGATCGAGTTCGATCTCGACGATCTGGATGTCCTCACCGATTATTTTGTAGTCGATTTCGTGAGATTGCATGGTTGTGTTTAATTGAATTGAGGTTGTTTTCTGATAAAGCCGGTGGCGGCATGGCCGGATTTATTCCTCCTCTTCCCTTCCCGGGATATCTTCCCGGTCGCGCAGCTTTTTGTCGTCTACGTTTTTGTTAAGGAACTGGTTGATCCGGTCCATGTCAAAAGTGGTGGTGATTTCGCCGAAAGAATTGATTTTGATATCAAAACCTTCCAGGTCTTTGTGAACCCTGGGTAACTCGTTGCCCGCTTTGGAAGCTTCGTTCTGTTTTTTCTTTGTCATGATGATCGATTGGCCAGGTATGTGCAATGAGCCGATTGTCAAATTTAACAATTTTATGCCTGACTTGCCTGCTACTTTGCGCGGATGGCGATGACCGGGTCCAGCCTGGAAGCCATCAGGGCCGGGACGATTCCCGAGATTACCCCGATCGCGGTGGAAACCCCCAATCCGAGCAGGATATTGCCCGGTGTGAGCACAATCTCCAATGTGCCCACGGGCACGAATGAAAACAGGTAGACCAGCACCACGCCGACCAGCCCGCCGATCAGGCTGAGAATGACCGCCTCGAAAAGAAACTGGGAGAGGATGAAGTAGTTTTTGGCGCCGAGGGATTTCTGTATGCCTATCAGGTTGGTACGTTCCTTGACGGATACGAACATGATATTGGCAATGCCGAAGCCCCCGATCAGCATGGAGAAAAGGCTGATAATCCCGCCCGCGACCGTAAGCACGCCGAACACGCCGCCTACCGCTTTAGAGAGCGCTTCGGGCCGGTTAATGGAAAAGTTGGTGTCGTCTGTCGGTCTGAGGCCCCGCTTGGCCCGCATCAGGCCGGTGACTTCCGCCTCCAGCTCTACCAGGCCTTCGTCCCGGTCAAATCCTTTCACGACAATATCCGGATCGGCCCATCTCGACTGGAACATCTTGGCGAAAGTGCCGTACGGGATGATGCACTTCTTGTCTGCATCTCCCCCGAAATCCACCAGGGTCTTGCCCTTCTTTTTCTGGACGCCGACCACCCGGAACTTCCTTCCCGACAATTTAAAATCCTTTCCCAGCGGGTCGGTCTCCGGAAACAGGGTCTCTGCAATTTCGGCCCCGATAATGGCGATATCCCTTGCCCCGGCCACCTCCTGCTGGGAGAAGTACCGGCCGTTTTCGATTTCGATCTCGGTGATCTGGTTGTATTCGAAGCTCGATCCCTGGATCTGCACCTGCATGCTGTTGGAGCCGTTTTTGACGGTTACGTTGCCACGGAAATCAACAATGGCCACGACGGCGGCGGTCTCCAGGTTATCGTAGAGAAATTTGTATTCCGAATATTTGGGATATGGCCACTGGAAGTATTTCCACCAGGGAAAGTCGGGCTCGAACAGCCAGGGCCATTTCTGGATGTACAGCACATTGCCGCCGAATGCATTCATGCTCTGTCTTACGTTTCTTTCCAGGGAATCTACCAGCGTAAAGACTGCTACCATGGCGAAGATCCCGACGGAAACGCCCAGCAGGGAGAGGGTGGTGCGCAGGAGGTTCGACCGCAGCGCCTGCCACGCGAAAAGAAAACTCTCGATGATCTGTCGGATAAACTTCATTCGTCTCTGGTAGGTATGGTCTGACAGGATACCGGCGGAGAAGTCAGCCACCCTGCAAAAATTAAAAACTTTACGGCATGCTCCAATTTAAAATGGATGGATGGTTGGGATATGGTTTGAGTTGTAAAATAGTATTGACAAAATTCTTTAACTTCATCGGCTTGTTTTAAGTTTGGATTCTCAAGGCGGAATGGGAGGTGCTATCCGCTCATTTCGCCGGGAAATAATCAGAATGGCCGGCCGGCAATCCGTGTGTATGCACATGGCTTCCGGTGCATTTCCTGTAAACAATTAACGAGGAGGACGGATGAGACCTGTTATTTTCTTTGCCCTGTTTTTTTGGGGATTTACCTGGAAAACGGCCGGGCAGCAGCCTGTTAAGGAGTCGTACGGAGTCTACAGGTTTCTGGACGACGAGCCTGGCCGGAGAGGTCTGCAGGGCCGGGATGCCGGTGTGGCGGCTCAGAACGGGATGGTGGCCTCCGCCCACCCGGTCGCCTCCGCGGTCGGTGCCGAAATACTCAGGAAAGGAGGGAATGTGATCGATGCGGCTGTTGCCGTAAAGTTTGCCCTGGCGGTGGTTCATCCCGCTGCCGGCAATGTGGGCGGCGGCGGCTTCCTGTTGTACAGGGACAAGTCGGGAAATGCGGTTACGCTTGATTTCAGGGAGAAGGCGCCGGCAAAAAGCCATAAAGATATGTATCTTGACAGGGAGGGCAACCCGGTGGAAGGGTTGAGCCTGAGAGGGGCCCTGGCGAGCGGGGTGCCGGGGTCGGTGGCAGGGATATGGGAAGCGCACCGGAAATATGGCTCGATGAGCTGGAGCGCGCTGATCCAGCCGGCCATAGACATCGCCCGGCAGGGGGTCGTGCTGACCGGGCGGGAAGCCCGCGGGCTGAATGCCATCCGGGGAGAGCTGGACCGGCTCAACCCCGGGTCAGGGTACTACCGGCGTGCGGACGGGAAATCCTGGGAGCCCGGTGATACCCTTCGCCAGGCTGAGCTGGCTGCTACCCTCCGGAGAATCCAGGTCCGGGGACGGAACGGGTTTTATAAGGGCAGGACGGCCCGGCTCCTGGTCAGGCAGATGCGGTCCGGCGGCGGCATTATCAGCAGGAAAGACCTGCGCAGGTATGCGCCCCGATGGCGGGCGCCGGTTACAGGCAGCTACCGCGGCAACAGGATCATTACGATGGGCCCGCCGTCCAGCGGCGGCATCGCCCTGGTGCAGCTGCTGCGTCTTTCAGAAGCCTACCCGTTTGGACGGTGGGGATGGAGCGCCGATTCGACAATCCGCGTCATGATCGAGGCCGAGCGAAGGGTGTATGCGGACCGCGCTACGTACCTGGGGGATCCGGATTTTGTAAAGGTGCCGGTAGCGGGGCTTGTCTCGCAGCCATACCTGGACGAGCGATGGAAGGACTTCAGCTTTGAAAAGGCTTCCGAAAGCCGGAACATCCGGGCCGGCTCATTGCCGGGTTATGAGTCCTCGGAAACTACGCATTTTTCTATCGCGGACCGTGACGGCAATGCCGTGGCCGTGACGACCACCCTCAATGGCAGCTACGGGAGCGGGTGGGTGGTCAGGGGAGGAGGCTTTCTGCTCAACAACGAGATGGACGATTTCAGCATAAAGCCCGGCGTACCCAATATGTTCGGGCTGGTCGGCAACCGTGCCAATGCGATTGCACCGGGCAAACGCATGCTTTCGTCGATGACGCCGACCATCCTGGAGCGGGACGGTAAGCTGTTTATGGTCGTGGGGACGCCCGGCGGATCCACGATCATCACCTCCGTGTACCAGACGATCCTGAACGTGGTGGATCACGGGATGACCATGCAGGAGGCGGTCAATGCATTTAAGTTTCACCACCAGTGGCTGCCCGATAAAACGGTATTTGAGCAGGGGCGGTTTTCGGACGCTGTCCTGGAGAAGCTGCAGCAGGGCGGGTATATTCTGGAGCGTCAGAAGGGTACCATCGGCCGGATGGACTGTATTATGATCAGGCCGGACGGTACATTGGAGGGAGCCTCCGATCCGCGGGGGGATAATACCAGCGCCGGATTTTGATTTGTCATAGCAACTAACTATATCTGGATGAACAAGCAGATCTTTACCTTCGCCGCAGTGCTGGTGTTTGGGATACATATGTCGTACGGGCAGAAAAATGCCGGTCGCGAGGAATGGGAAAAATTATTTAACGGCAGGAACCTGGACGGCTGGGAAGTGAAAATACGCGGGAGAGCGCTTAACGACAACTACCTGAATACGTTCAGGGTGGAGGATGGGAAGATGGTCGTGCGATATGACGGGTACGGTGACTTTAAACAGCAGTATGGCCATATATTTTACAAGAAGGACTATTCCTACTACCGGATCGCCGTGGAATACCGTTTTGTTGGGGAACAGGCCGCGAAAGGCGAAGGCTGGGCCTGGCGCAACAGTGGGATCATGGTACATGGTCAGCCTGCCGCTACGATGGGAAAGGACCAGGATTTTCCCATTTCCATCGAGGTGCAGCTGTTGGGAGGAGACGGGAAAAAGCGTTCGACCTGCAACCTGTGCACGCCTGGTACCAACGTCGTGATCGACGGAAAGCTTATCAAAACCCACTGCATCAACTCTTCATCCCTGACCTTTGATGGCGATCAATGGGTACGGGCAGAGGTGCTGGTGCTGGGGGATTCGCTGATCCGCCATTTTGTGAACGGCGAGCAGGTGCTGGAGTACACCCAACCCCAGATGGGCGGCGGATCGGTCAGCGGGAATGACCCGTCGCTGCTGATCGACGGAAAGCTGCTGAGCCACGGATCCATATCCCTGCAGAGCGAAAGCCACCCCGTGGAGTTCCGGAAAGTGGAGCTGCTCAACCTGAAAGGCTGTATGGATCCGAATGCAGTCAATTATAAGTCCTACTACCTGAAGCCGGACAACGGCACCTGTGTGTACAAGGGCCGGAGAAGAAAATAATTTTTATAGCCTTACAATCTCGGCGCCTATGGCATTGAGCCGCGTGTCGATGTCCTGGTATCCCCGGTCGATTTGCTCGATGTTGTCGATGATGCTGACTCCCCGGGCAGACATTGCGGCGATAAGCAGCGCGACGCCGGCGCGGATATCCGGGGAAGTCATGCGGATCCCGCGAAGCTGCGTCTCGCGGTTCAGCCCGATAACGGTAGCCCGGTGCGGATCACACAGTATGATCTGTGCACCCATCTCGATCAGCTTGTCGACAAAGAACAGCCGGCTTTCAAACATTTTCTGGTGGATGAGTACAGTTCCCTGCGCCTGGATGGAGGTCACCAGCACAATGCTGAGCAGGTCGGGGGTAAAGCCCGGCCAGGGCGCGTCGGCCACCGTCATGGTAGACCCGTCCAGGAACGTTTCGATCCGGTAGCGCTCCTGCTGCGGTATAAAGATGTCATCGCCGCGGAATTCCATCGCGATGCCCAGCCGCCGGAACACTTCCGGTATGATCCCCAACTGGTCGATCCGGCAATCCCGGATGGTGATCTCGGACCGGGTCATGGCGGCCAGGCCGATAAAGCTCCCGATTTCGATCATGTCCGGAAGCATGGTATGCTCGGTGCCGTGCAGCTCCTCTACGCCCTCTATCGTCAGCAGGTTGGAGCCCACTCCCGAAATTCTGGCCCCCATCCTGTTGAGCATTTTGCACAGCTGCTGAAGGTAGGGCTCGCAGGCGGCATTGTAAATGGTTGTCGTACCTTCCGCCATGACGGCGGCCATGACGACATTCGCGGTCCCGGTTACGGACGCCTCATCCAGGAGCATGTAGGTGCCCCGCAGCCCGGTGGCATCCACTTTATAAAATCCGCCGTCGTTTTCGTCATAGCTGAATTTTGCCCCGAGTTTTTCGAACCCGAGAAAATGGGTATCCAGCCTTCTTCTTCCTATTTTGTCTCCTCCGGGGCGGGGAATCCGCCCCTTTCTGAACCTGGCCAGCATCGGGCCCAGCAGCATCACAGATCCGCGGAGGGCGGCGGCTTTTTGCCTGAACGGCTCTGATTCCAGGTATTCGAGGTTGACGTCATCCGCCTCGAACCGGATAGACGAGTCGCTCAGCCTGGTCCGCCGTACGCCCAGGTCTCCGAGGAGGTTGATCAGCTGGTTGACATCGCGGATGTCGGGGATATTGTGAATGGTGACAGGCTCTTTGGTGAGGAGCACTGCACAAAGTATCTGCAGCGCTTCGTTTTTGGCGCCTTGCGGGCGTATTTCACCCTTGAGGCGACGATCGCCGGTTATTTTGAATGAGGCCATGTTATTTCGGTCAGAAGCCGGCAAAAGTCCTATTTGCGCCGGTTATTGCGGTTGTTGTCCCTGTTTGTGTTCCCGTTCCTGTTCTGGAATTTTCCGCCATGCCGGTTGCGGTTCTGGCTGGTGTGACGGTCACGGTCTCCATAGGAAGCGATGACGCTGGTCTGGGACTGGTAGCCGGTCAGCTGGCTTCCTTTGCCTTTTTCAGGACCGGTATTGCGGTCTTTGGGAGAAGATTCGATCGGGCCGTGGGCTTTGATATAATCCAGCTCGGGCTTGAGCCCTCCCTTCGACAGGGTTTCCAGCTGCTGCAGCAATACCTCGTCGTCCGGGTTGTCCTTGTTCCAGGTATTGTAGAAGCTGCGCATCAGGCGGAAGAGATAGGAAACAAAAGCGAGACGGTCCTCCTGGTCTTCCGTCTGGATGGCTTTTTCCACGAGCAGCTTCAGGTTGTGCCCGTAGTGCCGAAAGTCCACGCCATGCTGGTTGTAGGCAACCTTTAGAGGTTTTTTCCCCAGAACATCCTTGGACGGCGGCGGGTAAGGACCGTCTACATCCAGCTCAAAATTGGACATGATGTAGAGATCGTCCCACAGCTTGTTGGAGTAGTCCTGGTTGTCGCGCATGTTCGGGTGAATCTGGCGCATAAGCTCTACCAGGATATGAGCATACAGCGTACGTTTGTTCCGATCTTCTATATCCGTGATATGATCGGCGAGTTTTTGAATATTGCTTCCGTATTCTTTCAAGTGCAGCAAAGTTTATGAGAACTTGCAAAATTAAGAAGAAAAAAGATGGAATGGTGTATTTGCCGGCTATAGTTAGCAAAAACCGGCCTGCCGCCGCTTGTCAGGCTTCCCGGTAGAGCCCGGCCAGCGTGTCCGCTGCGTACAGGATTTCTTCCCGGGTCGTATACTTGCTGAACGAAAACCGGACATGCGCCCTTTCCTGGCTGGCATGGATGGCCATCAGTACGTGCGATCCGACCTCCGATCCGCTGGAGCATGCGCTGCCTCCCGAAGCGGCTATCCCGGCTATATCCAGGTTAAAGAGGAGCATGTCGCTGATGTCGGATGGCGGCAGGCTCACGCTGAGCACTGTATAGAGACTATTGTCCGGGTCGGCGGAAAGGCCGTTGAACCCGACGCCCGGTATCCGGGTGCGGAGCAGGTCTATCATCTCCTGCTTGAGGCTACGGATGAAGGCCGCGTGCGCGTCCATATCGCGGTAGGCGATTTCAAGCGCTTTGGCAAACCCTACAATCCCGTATACATTTTCCGTCCCTCCCCTCATGTTCCGTTCCTGGGCTCCTCCGTGAATAAAGGGAGGAATGCGGCTGCCCGGGCTGATGTAGAGAAACCCTGCGCCTTTGGGACCGTGAAACTTATGCGCGGCCCCCACGATGAAGTTGACCTTCAGCTCCTGGAGATTATGCCGGTAATGGCCCATTGTCTGTACCGTGTCGGAGTGGAAAACGGCACCGTACCGGTGGCAAAGCTCGCCGACGGCCTGTATATCCAGCAGGTTCCCGATTTCGTTGTTTCCGTGCATCAGCGAGACGAGGGAGCCGGGATGCTGCGCCAGCAGCTCCTCCAGGTGCCGGAGATCGAGGACGCCCCTGTCGTCAACCTGCACCATGCTGAGCCGGACCGTACCCAGCTTTTCCAGGTGCTCCAGGGTATGCAGCACCGCATGGTGTTCCAACGGGGAGGAAATGACGTGCCGGATCCCGTAGGCTTCTATGCTCCCGCGGATGGCGGTATTGTCGGCTTCCGTTCCGCCGGAAGTGAAGAAGATTTCCGCCGGGGCTGCATTCAGTATCCCTGCCACCGTTTTCCTGGCCCGTTCCAGGGCAGACCGGACCCTTCGCCCGTCGGCATGAATAGACGACGGGTTGCCGAAATGATCCGTCAGGTAGGGAAGCATTGCTTCCA
>JBEBSO010000019.1:0-15957 GCA_040394275.1 Telluribacter sp. | reverse complement strand
TTTGAAATTACCGACGGGATGTTTTCTCCCGGGAAGATGGAAGTAAGGGTGAAGGTCGATCCGGGTCATGCCCTTTACGCGGGACACTTCCCCGGCCGGCCCGTTACGCCCGGTGTGGTGCAGATCCAGATGGTCCGGGAAGTGATGGAGCACTTTTACCGGCAGGAGCTGAGGATGGTTCGCCTGCGTCAATGTAAATTTTTAAAAGTCATGAATCCGAGGCAGACGGCGGAGCTCGATTTGTCGATCCAGGTTTCGGGGGAGGAGGTACTGGCTGTACAGGCAACCGGCAGCTGGGAGGGGAGCACTTTTTTTAAACTTTCGGCTGACTATATAATTTCCTGATCCGACCCCGGCGGCGCCATGGGGACGGCAACGCCTGTTTTACCCGTTATTATTTCTTCTTTCATGCTAGACCGGATTAACTGCTGTGTAATTGTTCCGACCTATAACAATGCAAAAACATTGAAAAGGGTATTGGACGGCGTGTTGCGGTACAGCAGCGGCAGGGACGTGATCGTGGTCAATGACGGGTCGACCGATGGTACCGCTGCCGTCCTGGCGCAGTACGGGACACGGCTGATCGTGCTCGGTCATTCGCCCAACAGGGGGAAGGGATACGCGCTCAGGAAGGGCTTTGCAGAAGCGATCCGGAGAGGCTTTACCTATGCGCTGACGCTGGATTCGGACGGGCAGCATTTGCCGGATGACATCCCCGTTTTTATGTCGGGGGCCGTGGAGCATCCCGGGGCGTTGCTGATGGGGGCCAGGGACATGCGGCAGGACACTGTTCCGGCCAAAAGCTCGTTCGGCAACAAATTTTCAAATTTCTGGTTTTGGGTAGAAACGGGTATTTCCTTACCCGATACACAAACCGGCTTCCGGCTTTATCCCCTGGAGCCCCTGAAGAAAATCAGGCTTTTTACCACCAAATTTGAAACGGAAATCGAGGTCATCGTAAAAATGGCCTGGCGGGTTTCCCATTTCAGGCCTTTGAACGATTTTACGAGGATCAGCATCCTGAATACCTGGTTCTTCCTGCTTACGGTCCTGTATTATCTGCCGTTGCGGATCATCCGGAAGGTCGTCCGCGTCGGGCTGTGGAACATGATCCGGGCCGAGCTGTTCAAGCCCGGAGAGCGGACGGTTACGAAGGCCGCCTCCGTTGGTTTCGGCTTTTTCATGGGCATTGTTCCGATCTGGGGCTTCCAGCTTCTCGTAGGCATACCTCTGGCCATATGGTTCAGGATGAACAAGGTGCTGTTTATAACGGCGGCAAACATCAGCATACCGCCGATGATCCCGCTGATCATTTACGCGAGCTATAAGATCGGCGGCCGGGTGAGCCCCGGCCGCCCCGTTGAGTTTCCCTCCCGGAGCGACCTGACGCTGGAGGCCATACATTACAATTTTCTGCAATACGTAACAGGTGGCACGGTTTTGGCAGGCCTGGCAGGTGTTACCGGCTTTGCCGTCAGCTACATATTGTTTAGCTGGTTTCGGAAAAAACCTTAATTTAGCTGACCTAAGAAGACTGTCATCAGCAGCCTTGCAGGACATAGCCTGCAGCGCAGGACTTGAGCCATGAGAAGAGTAATTATATTGTTTTTTACGCTGGCAGGGGCAGTTTGCGATGCCCGCGCCCAATTGCTGAACGATGCGGAGGCCATCAGCCTGATCAGGGAAGGGATCGATTATATTTACAACCTGGAATTCGAAAAGGGAGACAAGGTGATTGCCCGGGTAAAGGCGCGCTTTCCCGACCACCCGATCGGTCATTTGATGAAAGCTTTTTCGATGTACTGGCAATACCTGCCCATACAGGAAAACAAGGCCAGGACGGGCGAGTATGTGGCTACGCTCCAAAGCTGCATTGCAGCGGTGGAAAAGCAGTACGGCAGGGACAGCAAAGATCCCGAAGCCCTGTTTTTCAAGATGGCTTCGCATGGTTACCTGGCCATGATGTACAATTACCAGAACCAGGTGGTCAAAGCGGTTACGGAAGCCAAAAAAGCCTATTACGGGTTGATAGGAGGGATGAAATACATGGAAAACAACCCGGATTTCTATTTTACCTCCGGGCTTTACAATTACTATGTCGTCCAGTACCCGGAAGACAACCCGATTTCGAAGCCGCTCATCTACTTTTTCAAATCCGGGAGCAGACCACTCGGGCTTAAACAGCTTGACCTGGCTACCCAGAGGGGATTGGTAACCCGGGCGGAGGCCTGCTTTTTTATTGCCCGGATCTATCTTCAGTATCAATCCCGGCCGGACCTGGCGCTGGTGTACACCACCCGGCTGAATACCTGGTACCCGGCCAATACCGTATACCAGATGCTCCATACCGAGACGCTGCTGTCCAACAGGCAGTATCACGCGGCCGAAAAGGTACTCGCCCAGCTGAAGCGGCATACGACCGGGTTTTATCCGGTGGCTGTGCGTACGTTCCAGGGGCTGTTGTATGAGCTGGACGCGAGAAATGACGCCCTTGCGCAGCAGGAATACCTGGCCGCCGTTAAGCTGCCCAAAGACGGGCAGTTTACCAACGAGTACCCGGCCATGGCCTACGCAGGTCTTGCCCGGATAGCCGCCAGGGCCGGGAAAAGGGACCAGGCGCGCGCCTACTATAAAAAATGCCTGGAAACAGCTACCTATAAATCGCTCATCCGGGAGGCAAAGGAATTTAAATAACGAAGCGGCCCGGATGAGCGGGTATTCATTTTTGTTGCAGCGACCAGGCGGCCAGCTCTTTGGCGGCCTGGAAATTCTCATAGGAATTCCCCAAAAGCCGCCCGTCGACGTATTCATTGTAGAGCCACGGGTCGCCGACGGCGAAGACTTTTCCCTTTCCATAGGGCGTGACGCTCATGATTACGTCTCCCTGATCCGTCAGCAGAGGTTTCGCCGGCCGGTTTACCTGCAGTACGGAGAGCTCCTTGATAAAGATGGTGCGGGTATTGCGGAAGACGGGGTTGCCGGCAGGAATCTCCAGTTTTCCCTGCCCGTATTGCTTCCCGGCTACCATGTTGCGGTTTTTTGGGCTGAATTGTACGCCGAATACCTTCGCCAGCGCGTTGAAATGGTGCGTTTCGCAGTTGGCGGTGTCGTTGGCCATCAGGATCAGCGTGCCGCCTGCTTTCACCCAGGCTTCAATGGCCCTGATGTCCTGAGGCCCGATATAGTTCGGTTTTTCGGTTTCCCGTGGTGTATCCGGGTCCACGATAATGTAAACGTCCAGGCCCTTCAGGCTTTCTGCGCCCGGGGCCCGGGGAACGCTTCGGGTAGTGGCGCCGAGGTCACGGAAGATACGTCCCCACCAGTAGAAGCCCGGGTGCATTTTGTCTTCCCAGGTGTAATGGTATTGTTCGGGATTTCCATCCCGGTCTTTTCTGAATTCACGGTTGAAATGATAATCCAGGCCAACCGTTTTGCCCTTTCCTGCGGCGCTTTCCGCGGCGGTTTCCATCTCCAGGCTGGCAAAGATGAAGGCGCCTGTTCCTTTGAGGTCGTTTTTCCGCAGGGGCTCGCTCAGGTAGTAGGCATAGCTGCCGTCGCGGTACGGATTCCCGCCGAGACCGCCTACGCTTACGGTTCCCGTCAGGCTGAGTGAACCGTCCGGTTCCTGACTGATGAATGTGTTCAATATACCGGTATATCCCTTACCGGCTACAGATTGGTAGGAGGCGGGAAGATAGCCCATTCTCACGCCTTTTGCCAGCGCGTATACGAACATGCAGGAGGCCGAGGCCTCAGGATAATTCCCCTCCCTTGAGGCGAGGTCCAGGATTTGATACCAGAGCCCGCTTTTTTTGTCCTGGTATTTTTCGAGTGCGGGTGCGAGCCGCCTGAGATAGCCGATCAGCCTGTTCCGGTCGGGGTGCCCGGCAGGGAAATAGTCAAGCACATCTACCAGCGCCATGGCGTACCAGCCCACCGCTCTTCCCCAGAAATGCGGCGACCGGCCGGTGGTTTTGTCCGCCCATTGTTGTTCCCGGCTTTCGTCATAGGCATGATAGATCAGCCCGGTGACCGGATCGGCGGCATATTTTTCGACCAGGTCAAATTGCCTGGCAATTTTGGCAAAATGTTCCGGGTGGTTAAACAGCCTGCTGAATTCGGCAGCAAAAGGCTCGGCCATGAAAACACCGTCCAGCCACATCTGGTTGGGGTATATCTTTTTATGCCAGTACCCGCCTTCCTTGGTTACGGGCTGGTTTTGCAGCTGCTTCCAGAGCGTTTTGGCGCACCTGATGTACCTGTCCTTGTCAGGTCCGGGGATCTGCAGCTGCGACAACAGGAGGAGCGGCCTGCCGGAGGGAATATTGTCCAGGTTGAAATCCTGGTAGTTGTAGCTGCGGATGGTTCCGTCCTGCCGGGTGTACCGGTCCATCTCCTTTTTGATGTAGCTGAAATAGACGGGGTCTCCGGTGCGGTACCAGACTTTTTCCAGCGCTTTCAGTATCAGGCCCTGCTCGTAGTGCCAGCGCCCGTTGGGCCTGCTGCCGATGACGATGGAATCGCGGTGCCAGGTGAGAAAAGACTCGGCCATGCGCCGGGACCAGCTCTTTTCCTGTGCGCAGGCCAGGCCGGGCAGCGCCAGGACCCACAGGAGGAGTATAGGTTTGGGATAGGTAAGCATGCTTGTGAATGGTTTAGGGTAAATCAAAGGGTAGGGGCCGGCCGCGGACTGTCAGAGAAAATCATCCCGCCGGGGACTGAAAATGTCAATCAGCTCGCCTTTTTCCAGGCATAGGGCACCATGCACCATATCGGGCGGTACGTAATAGGCATCACCCGCTTCCAGCACCCGGCGGTAGCTGCCGATGGTGAGCTCGAACCTGCCGCTGGCGACATAGCTCAGCTGCGTATGAAAGTGGTGGTGGAGACTTCCGACGCCACCCGTCTCGAAGGCCACTTTCACCATCATAAGACGGTCGTCGTGCGAAATAATTTTCCGCTTCACCCCGCTCCCGAGGTCGGTCCAGGGAATATCGGCATCCCGGATCAGCAGCTTTTCTGCCGTGATGTTTTCCATATGCTGGTGGTTTGGGAGGTTATCTCAGGTCCGGGATCGAAACCGGGTCCATGTCGGTGTAATCTTTGTTTTCTCCTGCCATGCCCCAGATGAAGGCATAATGGGAGGTTCCGCAGCCTGAATGTATGGACCAGGGAGGGGAAAGCAGCGCCTGGTGGTTCCTGGTCCAGATCAGCCTCGTTTCCTGCGGCGCTCCCATGAGGTGCAATACCCGCTGGTCTTCCGGGAGGTCAAAGTAGAAATAGGCTTCCATCCTCCGGTCGTGAACATGGGCCGGCATGGTGTTCCATACGCTGCCGGTATGCAGCGTGGTCAGTCCCATCACCAGCTGGCTGCTTTGTATCCCGTCTTTGTGTATGTACTTGTAAATGGTCCGGTGATTGGAAGTCTCCGGGGCGCCGACGGTGAGGGGAGAGGCTTCTTCCTTCGTGCAGCGACGGGTCGGATACGGCTGGTGGGAAGGGGCGGACAGGAGGTAGAACAGGGCGGGGTCTTCGGGGTCTTCGCTTTCGAAAGTAACGTTTTCGATGCCTTTTCCCACGTATACGCATCCTTTTTTTTCCAGGGAGAACTGTTCGGCCCCCGCCGTTACTTTCCCGGCCCCGCCTACGTTGATTATGCCGATCTCCCGCCTTTCGAGGAAAAATGCGGAGCGGAGCTGGGGATGGGTTTCGAGCCTGAGGGCGCCGGATTGCGGGGAGGCGCCTCCTATCATGACCCGGTCATAGTGGGTATATGTCCACCGGATCCGCCCGGCTTCGAAGAGCTGCTCCACCAGGAAGTTTTTCCGTAACTCATCTGTAGTAAACCGGGCGGTTTCGGCCGGGCTGCAGGCATGTCTGATTTCCATTTTTTGTTGCTTTCAGGTTTAAGTAATAGAATGATCGGAAAGGATTATCTGCCCATCCATCCGCCGTCTACGGTAAGGATCGTCCCGTGTACGTAGGCAGAAGCAGCGGAGGCGAGAAATATGGCCGGCCCTTTGAAGTCTTCCGGTGTGCCCCACCGACCGGCGGGTATACGGTCCAGGATGGCCCGGTTCCGGACGGGGTCCTCCCGGAGGGCCTCCGTGTTGCCGGTTTCCACGTAGCCCGGGGCAAGCCCGTTTACCTGTATGCCTTTGGCGGCCCATTCGTTGGTAAAGGCTTTTACCAGCCCGGCGACGGCACTCTTGGCGGCCGTGTAACCCGGCACGTTTATCCCGCCCTGGAACGACAGCAATGAGCAGGTGAATATGATTTTGCCTGTTCCCCGGGCCAGCATAACTTTACCTGTCTCACGTGTGAGGATGAACTGCGCGTCCAGGTTGATGCGCAGGACTTTGTCCCAGTAGGCGTCGGGATGCTCAGCGGCCGGCGCCCGGAGGATGGTTCCCGCATTGTTGACCAGGATATCGATGGCAGGGTGCCGTGCCTGTACCTCGCGGATAAACGTGTACAGGCTGTCGCGGTGGGCGAAATCGGCCTGGTAGGCATAAAACCGCCTTCCCAGCCGCAGGATTTCTTCAGATACACTGCTTCCGGAGGCCGGAAGGGTGCCCGAGACGCCGATGATGTCGGCGCCTGCCTCGGCAAGCCCGATCGCGATGGCCTTGCCGATGCCTTTGCTGCAGCCCGTCACCAGGGCGAGCTTACCGGAAAGATCAAATAAGCGCATGAGTTTAAATTTAATTTTCAGGGGAAATGTGCCGGCTTCGTGATGGTTTCCGCCGGATATTTCCTGCACAGAAATACGTTTTTGCAAATAGAATACCAAGCCTGCCTCCCGACTTTTTCGCGCAATCGTTATCGGGAACGTTTGCAATTTTCCATAACGGCATAACCGGGGACCGAAAATTTGAAATTGCAGTATAATTTGGTACTTTAAGCATTTATTAGTTGGCCGTCCGCGGAGGTCTTAAATTGTACAATAGGAAGAGTGGCCTGTCCGCAGGCGATTGTTCCGGTTTTTCGCAGGCCCGGCGTGACGGGCAGAAGCCATTCCTTGGAAATCATCACCATCAAAGATATCGCGAAAGCATTGAACCTTTCGACTTCTACGGTGTCCCGGGCTTTGCGGGACAGCCACGAAATCAATGCGGAAACCAAAAGGCTGGTCCAGGAATATGCCGAGCGGGTCAGGTATTCTCCCAATCCCATTGCACTGAGCCTGAAAGAGAAGGGAAGCCGGTCTATTGGTGTAATCGTTCCGGAGATCGCCAATCCTTTTTTCTCCCAGGCCATCAACGGGATGGAAAGCGTGGCCTACAGCAAGGGATATCATGTGGTGATCTGCCAGAGCTTCGAGTCTTACGAACGGGAGGTGATCAATACCGGGCACCTGGTATCCAGGCGGGTCGACGGCCTGCTGGTATCTCTTTCCTCCCTCACTACCGAAACCAGCCATTTTGCGGACCTGGAACGGAAGGGGATGCCCATCGTTTTTTTTGACCGGGTACCTGACGAAAGGAGCGCGCACAAGATCATTACCGACAATGTGCAGGTGGCCTACGACGCCACGGCCCATCTCCTGCGGAGCGGCGCACGCAGACCCGCGCAGGTGACTTCTGCTCCCTGGCTTTCGACGACCAGGGAACGCCTGGCAGGATACGAAGCCGCGGTCAGGGATGCCGGGTTGGTTCCCGACGAAGGCTATATCCGCCATTGCCTTCACGGGGGTATGGTCCTGGAAGAAATAGAGGCTGCGGTCGTGGAGCTGTTTGAACAGGAAGCGCCGCCCGATGCCATATTCGCTGCCAGCGACCGGCTTACGACCGGTTGCCTGTCTATCCTGAAAAAGATGGGGAAGCGTGTCCCGGGGGATGTCTCCCTGGTAGGATTTACCAACCTGCCTGCTGCGGATTTGTTCGATCCGCCGCTGACTACGGTGGTGCAGCCTGCATTTGAGATGGGAAAAAGTGCGATGGAGTGGCTGATCGGGCTCATCGAAGGCCCGAAAGGAGAAAATACCTTTGCGTCGCGGCTTCAACCGGGCCGCCTGGTCATCCGGGCGTCCTCGCAGAAATCGGCCTGACACAGCCTGCTGCCGGTTTTGCGGCTATTTTTTAAAGGTAAGTGCCCTGATCGGCTGTATCCGGGTAATCAGGATGGTGGGTATGAGCAAAACTGCCCAGTTGATCAGCACGGTAGCCAGGTTGACCAGGACGATGGCCGGCCAGCTGAAGCTGATGGGAACGGTATCCATAAAATAGTTGACCGGGTCCAGCGGTATCAGCCTGTACCTGTACTGCGCCCAGCAGAGCAATAAGCCGGTCACGTTTCCGATCACAAGCCCCCGGATCATCAGGTGAAGGCCTACCCGGATGAAAATGGCCCGGATCTGGGTATTCGGGCTCCCCAGCGTTTTAAGCAGCCCGATGAGCGGGGTCCTTTCCATAATCATCACCAGCAGGATGGAGATCATGTTGAAGCAGGCGACGAAGAGGATCAGCGAGAGCAGGATCCAGGTGTTGGTATCCAGTATGGCAAGCCAGTCGAAAACCGGCCGGAAGGTGTCGGTTACCTTTTGCTGAAACATGTTCGGCTGCATGTCCGCAAAGATCTGCTCCGCCGTATGTTCCAGCCTGTCGAAGTCCCGGACATATATTTCGTAGCTGCCGACTGTATCCCTGCCCCAGTTGTTCAGATGCTGTACCATCGACAGGTCCCCGATGACCAGGTGGTCGTCAAATTCTTCCAGGTCTGTCTGGTAAATCCCCGCAACGGTCACATTTCGGACCCTGGGGGGCATTTGCAGGAAGTACAGCAGCACCTTGTCTCCCGGCTTCACCTTCAGCTGGCCGGCTATTTTCCTGCTGACGATGATCTCGGTCAGATAGCTGCTGTCCTTTCCCGGCGCTATGAGCCGTCCTTCGACCAGTGCGGTTTTTAACAGGTCCCAGTCGTAATCCGGGCCTACGCCTTTCAGCAGGATTCCTTTCTGTTCTTCATCCGTCTTCAGTATGCCGGCTTTGTGCGCCACGGCCTGGTGCCTTTTGATTTCCGGATGCTGTGAAAGTGAATTCCAGAGCGGGGTATGCAGGGGAAGCGGGCCTTCCTCGTAGTTGTTGCTTACGGTAAGCGAGGTGATCCGGAGGTGGGGCGCAAACATGAACACCTTCTGTCGGATGGCCTCTTTGTAGCCGAAGAGCACGCCGAACGAAATAATTGCAACTGCGACGCTGATAGCTATGCTGGCTACCCCGATCACAGAGACCGTACCCGAAAATGAGCCGGCTTCGTTGTGCCGGATGCGGTTAGATATGAAAGTGGAAAAGCGCAAGGGGCCTGACAAATACCTGTTGTGAAAATATCGGAATACCACCCGGCGGACGATCGTCGCCGGCAAAAGCAAGAAACAAATCCGCAGGGCTGCTGAACCCGGGCTCCGGGCTTACAAGAAAATACGGAAGCGGCATCTCCTGTATCCCTGGGCCGCTTCTTCCGTCAGCCGGGGCTGCCGGCCGGTATGCTGCGATCAGAACCAGCCTTTTGAAGAAGAGGACCTGGAAGTGGTCTTCTTGCCGAACAGCATACCGAATACGCCCCGCACCACCTCGCGGCCGATCTGCCTGGCCAGCGGGGAGGACAGCGCAGTTTCGAAAGTCGATTTTTCGGCTTTCCGGCTCCGGGATTGTTTTGTTTCCTCTTTTTCCTGCGCCGTTTTTTCCTCTATCCTGGCCAGCTCATCGGTGCGCCGGGTCAGGATCTCATAGGCGCTTTCCGGATCCACCGGGTCCCGGTACTTGAGATACCGGTTGGAGGAACGTACGTGATTTTCGTAATCGGCCGTAGAAAGCGGCCCCATGACGGAGGCCGGGGGGAGAAGGTGTGTTGCGGCTACCTGCGTCGGGATTCCCTTTTCGTTCAGCACCGTAATCAGCGCCTGGCCCGTACCCAGCGTGGTCAGTATTTCGCTGATTTCATAAAAATCCGAACGGGGGAAAGTCTTGACGGTTTTTCTGAGGTTGTCGACATCGTTGGGGGTAAAAGTCCGGAGCACGTGCTGCACCCTGTTGCCCAGCTGCGAAAGCACGGAATCGGGGATGTCCTGCGCCATCTGCGAACAGAAAAATACGCCCACGCCCTTTGACCTGATCAGGCGGATGATCTGCTCGATCTGCTCGAGGAAAACCTTCGGGGCGTCTTTGAAGAGCAGGTGGGCTTCGTCAAAAAAGAATACGAGCTTGGGCTTGTCCAGGTCGCCTGCTTCAGGCAGTGTCTGGTAAATCTCCGCCAGCAGGCTCAGCATGAAGGTGGAAAACAGCGCGGGCTGATCCTGCACGTCGGAAACATTGAGCAGGCTGATCACTCCGCGGCCGTCTACCCGGTCGAAAAGATCATCGATGTCAAAGGATTTTTCGCCGAAGATGTTGCTTACCCCCTGCTGTTCGAGCGCGACGATTTTACGAAGGATGGTGCTGGCGGTAGAGGTGGAAATGCTGCCGTACTCTCCTTTGATTTCCGCGGCCCCCGGTCCTTCCGAAAGATACGAGAGGACCTTTTTCAGGTCATTGAGGTCGACCATAGGCAGCGCCTTGTCATCCGCATATTTAAACAGGATGGCAAGCACGCCGGTCTGCGTGTCGTTGAGGGAGAGTATTTTGGCCAGCAGGGCAGGGCCGAATTCCAGGATCGTCGCCCGCATCTGCGCGCCCAGCTGGCCGCTCAGGGAGTACAGTTCTATAGGGAACTCCCGGGGCGTAAAGGTAATGCCCAGCGCATGCGCGCGTTCCTCGATGCTTTTATTGGAGGCGCCCGGCTGGGCAAAGCCCGAAAGATCACCTTTGATATCCGACAGGAAAACCGGTACGCCCGCTGCTGACAGCTGCTCGGCCAGCACCTGGAGTGTTCTTGTCTTGCCGGAACCGGTAGCCCCGGCTACCAGTCCGTGCCGGTTCATCATGCGCAGGGGCAGGGAGACCCGCGCTTCGGTCAGGATTTCCCCTTCCAGGATGGCGGAACCGAGGTGGATGGCGGGCTTGTCCGTATTGTACGATTTTTGAATGGCGGCGATGAATTCTTCTTTCTTAGACACGGGAATCGAAATTGAAACAGTTGGGGTAACATTTCACAGCGGTTGGCCAAGGCATGCGCCAACCCTGATCCAAAAGTATATATTTTTTTAAGAAATAACCCTAAGCTTAAATTTTGTTATGTTGCGTCTGACAGGACTCCGGCGCGTACCGACAGCGCTCCGGGGCAGACATTTGCATATGCCGTTAATCAAAGTTGCCGCAGGTGTGGTCAACCAGACGCCGATGGCCTGGAAAGCCAATACCAGTAATATTCTCGGGGCCATCGAAGCCGCCCGGTCACAGGGGGTAAGCATCCTTTGCCTCCCCGAGCTGTGTATAACAGGATACGGGTGCGAGGACTATTTTTTTTCGGAGGATCTTACCCGTAAAGCAGCTGAAAGCCTCCTGGAAATCGCGGGCCATTGCCAGGGGCTGGTCGTATCCGTCGGTCTTCCCGTGCGGCACCACAACCGTTTGTACAATGCGGCCTGCCTTATCGTAAACAGGCACATTGCCGGGTTTTATTGCAAGCAGCACCTGGCCAACAGCGGCCTTCATTACGAGAAGCGCTGGTTTCAGGCGTGGCCTGCGGGTAAGGTGGATTCCATCGGGATAGGGGGCAACTTTTATCCCATAGGAGATTTGATTTTTGGCATAGGCGACAATGTTGTTCCGGGCGAGGTATCGGGCGCGGTGCGGCTGGGCTTCGAGATCTGCGAAGACGCATGGGTCGCTGACCGCCCGGGACGACGGCATTGTGCCCGCGGGGTAGATATCATTCTTAACCCGAGCGCCAGCCATTTCAGCTTCAATAAGTTTCTGGTGCGCGAGCGGCTGGTTACCGAGGCGTCCCGGACCTTCGGCTGCAGCTATATTTATACCAATCTTCTGGGCAATGAAGCCGGTCAGGCCATTTATGACGGTGACGCCATGATTGCGTCGGGCGGGGTTTTGCTGGCGTCAGGTCCGAGGTTCAGCTATGCGGATCATTTTATTTTTACGGCGGTGATCGATACGGGGCAGACCCGGCTCGGCCAGCTGCAGGCCGATGCCGGCGACCCGGGTGAAGGGAACTGGCTGGCACGGGCGGGATTCGATTTCCCGGAGGTGGGTCCGCTCCCCGGCCAGCATGCGCAGCTGGAGCCTTTTGAAAAAGGCGGTTATCTCAAAGAGGAGGAATTTGCCAGGGCGGTAAGCCTGGGACTGTTCGATTACCTGCGGAAAAGCCGTTCGAAAGGGTTTACCGTATCACTGTCGGGTGGGGCGGATTCCTGCGCCTGCGTGGCGCTGGCCGGCCTGATGCTGCGGCTGGGGGAAGAGAGCATCGGGCTGCCTGCGCTGAAGCAGAAGCTCGGCTATATCGCCGGCGTGGGCGGGGCGAAGGACGCGGCGGAAGTAGCCCGGGTGCTTGTTACGGCGATGTACCAGGGGACAGCGAACAGCTCCGTGGAAACGCTCACCTCCGCGCGGGAGCTTTCCGTATCGGTGGGTGCTACTTTTTATCATATAGATATCAACAGCCTCGTGGAGGGGTATACCTCCCTGATCGAGGACCGGCTGGGCCGGAAGCTCAGCTGGAAGACCGACGATGTGGCCCTTCAGAATATCCAGGCGAGGGTAAGGGCGCCCGGTATCTGGATGCTGGCCAACCTGACGGGGCAGCTGCTGCTGGCGACTTCCAACCGTTCGGAGGTGGCGGTGGGCTATGCAACCATGGATGGGGATACGGCGGGCAGCATCAGTCCCCTGGCCGGGATCGACAAGCATTGGCTTCGGAAATGGCTGGTGTGGCTGGAGAAGACCGGGTGTGAAGTGAACGGAAAAGCCATCAGGATAGAAGGTCTGAAGTATGTCAATGCCCTTCAGCCTTCTGCGGAGCTGCGTCCGCCGGAGAGGAAGCAGACAGACGAAGCCGACCTGATGCCCTATGACTTCCTGAACAGCCTGGAAACGTTGGCGATCCGGGATAAAAAGTCCCCGCTGGACTGCTATAAACACTTGGTGGTACAGTACGGGACGCATTATGACAGCGGCCAGCTGTTGACGTGGACGGTGCGGTTTTTCCGGTTGTGGAGCCGGAACCAGTGGAAAAGAGAACGATATGCCCCGTCGTTTCACCTGGACGACTACAATCTCAACCCCAGGACTTGGTGCCGCTTCCCGATTCTTTCCGGGGGGTTTGAAGCGGAGCGGGCGGAGCTCAGCGATTATGCAGACGGGAAATCCGCACGCCCGCGAAACGGGAAGATCGGATTTTGAAGGCTAGCCCATCAGGCAGGCTTTGGGCTCATCCAGCTCCCGGCTTTTGATCAGGTGCAGGGCCCGGATGAGCCGGACCATCATTTCATAGAAAAGCAGCAGGTTTTCAGGCTCCCTCTGGCTGAGCAGGGTGGAGGGAGAAAGCGCCGCCTGCATCCACTGGATCAGCTCATTGCGGACCTCCTCCAGGTCATAATAGGAGAAAAAATCAGCCAGTACCAGGTAGGGATCACTGACTTCGGCGGGCCGGAGGTGGTGGTGGGGGACAAACGGCCAGGCATTGTCCGGGAGCGCGTCGGGCTGGAAGCTGATGTCGGCTTTGCCGCGCTCCAGCAGGCAGGCGAACACCCCGGCTCTCTTCTTTTCGATCAGCCAGGCCAGCTCCACTATTCTTTCAATCCGCGCCGAGAATGCGATCAGGTGAGCCGGGTATGCGTAATCCCATATATTGCTGGAAATCACCGATTTGAACCAGCACCACAGCTCCTCCTCCAGGTGCCTCGGCGGGGAGATCTCGAAAATAGACTGCAGGGCCTTACGGGGGTTGGCCATTTCCTGCGCGTTGAGCAGATGAAGCTCCGTTTTCCAAATTTCTTCTGTAATATGTTCCATAAGTGCGGTGATTAAGAAAAAATTATGATGTATATTTGATATATATAACTTTCACAAATATAATATAGTTTAAATATATTATACAATAGTTTAACGATATTTTTTACCTGCAATGTCAGAAAATAACAGATTAAGAATACTCAGGGGGATGCTGAAGCTCTCGCAGCAGGAGCTGGCCAGGGAATTGGGGCGGAAGCAGGGGTCTGTTTCTGATATTGAAAGAGGTCGCAACAAAGTAGACGGGATCGTAGAGCTGCTGAGGCTCCGGTTCAATGTCAACCCGGTTTGGCTGAAGGAGGGCACGGGGGAGGTATTTATCCGCAAGATTCCCGATGTGGAGGACCGGTCCTCCGGGGTGCCCTACTTCAATGTGGCGATGTCTGATATTGAAAAGACCAGTCTTAATGAATTCAACGAGGACCCGGAATATTATGTAAACTTCCGGCCTTTCAATGACTGCACCGCTTATCTGCCGGTATACGGCGACAGCATGTATCCCAGGTACGCCAACGGCGACCTGATTGCCGTGAAGGAAGTGCCCAATACGGATGTGATCCTTTGGGGGGAGGCCTACCTGGTGATTACCAATTCCTCGAGCAACGCCATGACGACGCTGAAGCTGCTTTTCGAACATCCCGACAACAGCAAGATCATTCTCCGGGCTTCCAATCCCAATTTCCGGGGCGATACGATTATCGAGCGCAAAAGCATCAGCGCGCTCTATATCGTCAAGGGCAAGGTGACCCGTACCCACATCTGAATATCAATTTTCAGGCATATCCTGGTAATCCGGGCGGATCCGGGTAATAAAGTGCTTATAATCAGGCCAATGGCCGAGATGTTGCATTATTTCCATATCGCAGATTTCGGACGCGTACCGGTAAGGAACTTGAAATTAGCTTCTTAACGGAAGACGGGTAAACAAGGGCGTTTAGATTTTTTAAAGCGGTCGGAAATAATTAAAAATCCGGAGTTGTTTTTTCAGGCCGATTTTTGTTACTTCAGAGGATTTTTCAAAACAGCCCGTTTCAGGGTATTCCCGGTACAATTATTGTAAACACTTGATAATAAGCAATTTGCCATGCCAATGTATGTAATCAAGCGAGACGGCAGACGAGAGTCTGTAAAATTTGACAAGATAACGGCCCGGATTGAAAAGCTCTGTTACGGCCTGGATGCAACGTATGTCCAGCCCATAGAAGTGGCCAAGAAGGTTGTTTCGGGGATTTACGATGGGGTGACGACGGCGGAGCTGGATAACCTTGCGGCGGAAACAGCCGCCTCGATGACTACCAAGCACCCGGATTACGCGTTGCTGGCGGCAAGAGTGGCCATTTCCAACCTTCATAAAAATACGCTGAAGTCGTTTTCGGCGACGATGAAGCGGCTGTACACCTATATCGATCCCAAGACGGGGGAGAATGCCTCGCTGATTTCCAAAGAGGTGTACGAGGTCATCAGGCGGAATGCGGCGCTGCTGGATTCCACGATTATCTATGACCGGGATTACGGCTACGACTATTTCGGCTACAAGACGCTTGAAAAATCCTACCTGCTGAAGATCGACGGGAAGATCGCGGAGCGGCCCCAGCACATGCTGATGCGGGTGGCCATCGGGATCCACCAGGATGATGTGCAGGCCGCGGTAGAGACTTACAATCTTCTTTCCGAGAAGTGGTTTACCCACGCTACGCCGACGCTGTTCAATGCAGGGACACCCAAGCCGCAGATGTCGTCGTGTTTCCTGCTCACGATGAGGGACGACAGCATCAACGGGATTTACGATACCCTCAAGCAGTGTGCGCTGATTTCGCAGTCGGCGGGGGGAATAGGACTGTCCATCCATAACATCCGGGCGACGGGCTCCTACATCAAGGGCACCAACGGCACGTCCAACGGGATTGTTCCCATGCTGCGGGTGTTTAATGACACGGCACGCTACGTGGACCAGGGCGGCGGGAAGCGGAAGGGATCTTTCGCCATCTACCTCGAGCCCTGGCATGCGGATATTTTCGAATTCCTTGACCTGCGGAAAAACCACGGCAAGGAAGAG
>JBEBSO010000018.1:0-16077 GCA_040394275.1 Telluribacter sp. | reverse complement strand
ACGGGTATCGGCGGGCGAATTCCAGGCGGTCCGGAAGATCACGGGCTGGGCCCGGGCAAATGGCCTGTGGGATAAAATCGAAGTGCTTACGTTTGTGGACGGCAAGGCTTCGATCGACTGGATGTTGGAAGCCGGCGCACGGGTGATGAACCTGCTCACGAAGGGGTCGCTCAATCACCTTACCTACCAGCTCAGGAAGACGCCGGAAGAGCATTTCGACGACATCCGCCAGGTGATTGGGCTGGCACAGGCTTCCGGCATCGACTGCAATGTATATCTGGAGGATTGGAGCAACGGGATGCGAAACTCGCCGGACTATGTATTCCAGTCACTGGATTTCCTGACCACGCAGCCGGTCAGGCGGATCATGCTGCCCGATACCCTGGGGATACTGACCCCGGCCGAATCTTACGCTTTCGTCAAAAAAATCGTGGATCGTTATCCGCAGCACCATTTCGAGTTTCATGCGCACAACGACTACGACCTGAGCGTTGCCAATGCGATGGAGGCGGTCCGGGCGGGCATAAGCGGCCTGCACCTGACGGTGAACGGGATGGGCGAGAGGACAGGCAATGCCCCGCTGGCCAGCACGATAGCGGTCATGCGGGATTTTATGCCGGGGTACCGCACGTCCGTAAATGAAAAGTCGCTGTACTCGGTCAGCAAGCTGGTGGAAACTTTTTCGGGGATTCGCGTGCCTTTCAACAAACCCATTGTAGGAGAGCATGTATTCACCCAGACGGCAGGTATACATGCCGACGGAGACAAGAAAAACAACCTGTATTTCAGCCGGCTGATGCCTGAGCGTTTCGGGCGGCAGCGCCTGTACGCCCTCGGCAAGACCTCCGGGAAGGCAAACATCGAAAATAACCTGCGTGAGCTCGGCATTGTGCTTTCGGAGCCGGACCTGAAAAAGGTCACACAGCGGATTATCGAGCTGGGCGACCGCAAGGAGGCCGTTACTCCCGAAGACCTGCCATATATTATTTCGGATATCCTGGACAGCAACACGATCGAGGAGAAGGTGTCGATCGTCAATTATGTGCTGACCCATTCGAAAAACCTTAAGCCGTCCGCTACGCTGCAGATCAGGTTCGGAGAGGAGGTATTCGAGGAAAACGCACAGGGTGACGGTCAATACGATGCCTTTATGAACGCGCTGAAAAAAATCTATGCCCGAAAAGGCCTTACGCTGCCTATGCTGACGGACTATGCGGTGCGGATACCCCCGGGGGGGAAAACAGATGCGCTTTGTGAAACCATTATTACCTGGGAGATCAAGGGAAAAAGCGTAAAGACAAGAGGGTTGGATTCGGATCAGACCGTATCGGCCATTATGGCTACCCAGAAAATGCTGAACCTGATTGGGATTAACGAAGATTCAAAAGCCGCATTGCCAATGATTAATGATGAATAAGCTATATTTGTACATACCGCAATATGTATCATGAAAAAGCAGCAATTATTTCACAGGCTGAAAAAGCATCTCTTGAAGAACAATGTTACCAGAGCTGCAGTTTTTGGTTCTTTTGCCCGTAATGAAGAGACGGAAAAGAGTGACATCGATGTGCTTATAGATGCGGGTGACATGACTATGTTCGATATACTTCGTCTTGAAGATGAGCTCAGGGATATTTGTCGGAGGGAAATCGACCTCGTTGAATACAAAGCTGTTAAGCCGTCTATCAGGGAATACGTTTTTTCGGACATAGTAGAGCTGATATGAAGCGTAACGATAGTGTTTATATTGAGGACATTATTGATTCGATAGAAATCATTACGGGGTATATAAGTGGAAAATCCGAAGCTGATTTTGAAGCGGATGTGATGCTTCAGGATGCGGTTTACCGAAGATTTGAAATAATTGGAGAGGCGTCCACCAAGATTTCGGATTTCTTTAAGCAACAGCACCCCGAAATTGAGTGGCGACTGATGAAGCTGATGCGAAATAAACTAATTCATGAATACTTCGGTATATCTGCAGGCACCGTTTATGCTACTATCGTATCGGATCTCCCCCACTTATTAATTAAATTAAAATCCATATAGTTCGTTCGAGTAAATCAAGCTTAGTTAATGAAAAAACATATCTTAATCGTTCCCGGTGACGGCATCGGGCAGGAAGTAACAGAGGTAGGAAAAAAGGTGCTGGAGAAGATCGCCGCCAAATTTGGTCATGAGTTTACCTACGATGAAGCCCTGATTGGCCATGCAGCCATCGAAGCGACAGGCAACCCGCTTCCTGAAGAAACCCTCCGGAAAATGAAAACTTCCGATGCAGTGCTTTTCGGCGCGGTCGGCCATCCGAAATATGACAATGACCCCGGCGCCAAAGTGCGCCCGGAGCAGGGCCTGCTCAAAATGCGTAAAGAACTGGGGTTGTACGCCAACCTGAGACCCATCAGGTTATTTGATGAGCTCCTGGGCGCATCATCGATCAAGCCGGAGATATTAAAAGGTTCCGATATTCTGTTTTTCCGGGAGCTCACCGGGGATATTTATTTTGGAGAGAAAGGCAGGAAAAACGATGGCGATACGGCGTATGACCTGGCTGAATACAGCCGTTTTGAAGTAGAGAGGATTGCCCGGAAGGCTTTTGAGGCGGCGCGTACACGCCGGAAGAAGCTGTGCTCGGTCGATAAGGCCAATGTGCTGGAGACCAGCAGGCTGTGGCGTGAGGTCGTTCAGAAAATTGCGCCCGAATACCCGGACGTTGAGGTGGAGCACCAGTTTGTGGATGCCGCTGCCATGATGCTGATCAAAGATCCCCGTCGTTTTGACGTGGTCGTGACAGCCAACCTGTTCGGGGACATCCTGACGGATGAAGCCAGCCAGATCGCGGGCTCTATGGGGATGCTGGCCTCTGCTTCGGTAGGAGACAGTACCGGCGTATATGAGCCCATCCACGGATCGGCGCATGACATCACCGGTCAGGGTGTGGCAAACCCGCTCGCCTCGGTATTGTCGGCGGCATTGCTGCTCGACATATCATTCGGCCTGAAGAAGGAATCACAGGCCATCATCGACGCTGTTGACAGCCTGCTTAAAGACGGATTCCGTACCAGGGATATTGCCGACGGCTCGACGCCTCCCGATAAGATCCTGAATACGGAGGCAGCCGGAGAGGAGCTTCTGAAGAGAATATAAAATAAAAAAACCGCCTGGAAGGGCGGTTTTTTTATGCTTTTAGCGTCTTATCGTCCGAACATCCCGGCCAGCGAGTCAAGCACATTTCCCCGCTGTCCTGCATTGCTCTGCTGGTTGAAAAATTGTCCCGCCAGCTCGGCCAACCCGCCCAGGTCGCCGCCGGACGGAGCCGCCTGTTGCCGGCCGCCTCCCAGCACACTGCCAAGCAAGCCGCCGAGCAGACCGCCTGCGCCGCTGCTTTGTCCGCCGCCAAGCAGTCCCCCGATCAGGTCAGCCACACCGCCGCCCGATTGGCTTTGCTGCTTCTGCTGGCCCAGGTAACCCATTACTACCGGTGCCAGTACCGCCAGTACGCTTCCTATCTGTCCTGCCGAAAGACCGGTTTTCTGGGAAAGGTTCTGGGTAACAAAGCCGGTGTTGTTCCCGAAGATATGACCCACTATCTTGTTGCCGTCTTCGGTCGGTCCCCCCGACAACAGGCCGGCCAGGTTGCCGAAGATGCTGCCGCTGTGCTGATCAAGGGCCTGGTCGATGCTGGCGCCCTGATTTTTGTTTTTTGCATTGTAGTTCAGCGCCGCGATCATCAGCGGGACTGCGGCCGAAACGACCCATTTCGCTTTGCTTTCGTCTATGTTAAGCGTTCTTGCTACTGTCGAGGTGATGCTTGAGCCTATACCTCCGGTTACCAGGTCTGTAATGTTCATTTTTCTGTCTTTTAAATTCACTAATTAGAATACGCATATAAAAGGTAAAAGTCACTTTATTTTTCTTACCCGCTTTCCACTGCGGAACCGGTCCGGATCCCCCTGTTTTAGGTCGCTCTTCCTCCGGTCGGGTTTCAGCGGATAACGTCCGACCGGCTCTTCCTTTATCTCCGGGTTGTTCCCGTTTTCTTTCCCCGGCCGTGGGGTTTGTTGGTGCGGGGCGTCCAAATAAAAATTTCCGGCGGAGCGGATACATGGAACGGGAGATTTATCAGGAGAAAGAAGCGGGATGCCGACTGCTGGTCCTGCTCAGTGTCCCGGTCACATCGCCTGGTGACCCGGATCTTCCGGATCGGGCCCCTGATCAGCAAGAGAAAGGTTCGTCCCTGTACGACCAACCCGGTTTTCTCTCCCGGGACAGCGGGCTGGTTATCGATGCAGGTGTGTAAGTGGGTTAAAATTAACAAGTTATAAAAATGAAATTTAAAAAGTTTATGATTTCAATCATAAAATGATGCTGGAGGCAGCCTCTACTTTTGGATAAAATAAAAACCGATTACACAATGGAGAAGAAAATCATTACCGCGCTGAGTCTGGCAGTCGTCTTGTTCATAGCCGCCTGCGGCGGCGGCAAGCAAGGCGGAGACCAGTCGGAAGCAGGACAATCCAAAAGTACGGCGGCCAATCCGGATAGCTATGATCCCAACCGGGGGGAGGGCAAATTTGACGAAACCAATGTCGCAATTGGAGCATTGGATGCCGCCATGGCTGCCAAAGGTAAGGCCATCTCTGAAACCAAGTGTTTTTCCTGCCACAAAACAAGCGATGAAAGGCTGGTAGGCCCCGGATGGAAAGGGGTCACCGAAAGGCGGACACCGCATTGGATCATGAACTTTATTACCAATCCCGATCCGATGATCGACAAAGATCCTGAAGTGCAGGCGCAGCTGGAGCTTTGTCTGGTGCGTATGCCCAACCAGAACCTTGGTGAACAGGAAGCGCGGGATATCGTAGAATTTATGCGTCAGAACGACGGCGCCAAATAAACCCGCAGGGACGCCGCCTCGCCGCGGCTACCTGTTATTTTTAATAGTCAACTCTCAATAGCAGTTCCATGTTTACCCACAAAATCCCTACGTATATACTGGCGGTAGCTGCCTTGTATATCACGTCCTGCAAGCCCAAAGGCACCAGCGATGCCGTAAGCGGTGATGCAGCAGCAAAAACGTATGTTGCCCCGGGCAAATACGATGAATTTTACAATTTTGTTTCCGGTGGGTTCAGCGGGCAGCTCAGCGTGTACGGCCTGCCCAGCGGCCGGCTGCTCCGGGTCATCCCTGTCTTTTCCGTAGATCCGGAAAAAGGATGGGGGTACAGCGAGGAAACCAAGCCCATGCTCAACACTTCGCACGGCTTTGTTCCCTGGGATGACCTGCACCACGTAGAGATGTCCATGTCCAACGGCGTGGCCGACGGAAAATGGGTGTTTGTCAACGGCAACAACACGCCCCGTCTTGCCCGGGTGGATTTAAGGACTTTCCGTACTGCCGAGATCATCGAGCTGCCGAACAGCGCCGGTAACCACAGTTCGCCCTTCGGTACCGAGAACTCCGAGTATATCGTAGCCGGCACGCGGTTCAGCGTTCCTGCCGATGGCCCGGGGGATGACGTGCCGATCAGCTCTTACAAAGAGAATTTCAAAGGCCATATCAGCTTTGTAAGCGTAGACAAGAACACCGGCAACATGGACCTCGCTTTCCAGCTGAAGACGCCGGGCATAAACTTTGACCTGGCCCGCGCCGGGAAAGGCAAGTCTGCCGGCTGGTTCTTCTTCAGCTGCTACAACAGCGAGCAGGCCAACACGCTGCTCGAGGTAAACGCTTCCAGAAACGATAAGGACTTTATCATGGCCGTAAACTGGAGAAAGGCGGAAGAGTATGTGAAAGCAGGTAAAGGCAGGAAGCAGGCCGTCAGGTATGCCCACAACAAATTCAACGAGGAAACCCATACGGCTACTTCCGAGATTAAAAAAGAGGTGACGGTGCTGGATGTTTCCGAATTCCCGGACATCGTCTACTTCATCCCGTGTCCGAAATCGCCCCATGGCTGTGATGTCGATCCCAGCGGGGAATACATCGTGGGCAGCGGTAAGCTGGCAGCCCTGCTGCCGGTATTCAGCTACGACAAAATTCAGAAGGCCATTGCAGACAAAGCTTTCGAAGCGGAAAACTACGGCGGTCTGCCCGTTATCAAATACGAGGCAGCGCTGTACGGCGAAGTCGAAAAGCCCGGCCTGGGCCCCCTGCATACCGAATTTGACGACAATGGCAATGCGTATACTTCGTTCTTTGTGTCTTCGGAAGTAGTAAAGTGGAACGTCAAAGACCTGAAAGTGCTCGACAGGCAGCCTACCTACTACTCCGTAGGTCACCTGATGGTGCCGGGCGGCAACACCAAAAAACCCTTTGGAAAATACCTGGTTGCTTACAACAAAATTACCAAAGACCGCTACCTGCCTACAGGTCCGGAACTTTCCCAAAGCGCCCAGCTGTTTGACATAAGCGGTGACAAGATGCAGCTCATACTGGACTTTCCGACCATCGGCGAGCCGCACTATGCACAGGCGGTGCCGGCTGAGCTCCTGAAAGACAAGCAGCTGAAGATTTTCGATATCAACGCCAACAAGCATCCGTATGTAGCCAAAGGCGAGGGTGAATCCAAAGTGGTACGCCAGGGAAACCAGGTACATGTATACATTACCGCCGTACGGTCGCATTTCTCACCTGACAATATCGAGGGTGTGCAGCTGGGGGATGAGGTGTATTTCCACGTCACCAACCTGGAGCAGGACTGGGATGTTCCGCACGGATTCGGCGTGAAGGGCGCCAACAATGCGGAGCTGCTGGTGATGCCCGGCGAGACCACCACGTTGAAATGGGTGCCGGACCGCACCGGTATCTTCCCGATCTACTGCACCGACTTCTGCTCGGCGCTGCACCAGGAGATGTCGGGCTATGTAAGGGTATCGCCCAAAGGAAGCAAAGTACCGCTGACTTTCAGCCTGGGTAAGCAGAACCCCGAAACTGCTGCCAGGTAGATCCGATACGCTACACCACACGTAAAGAAGGGCAGCAGCAGAACGTACAGCTTGCTGCCCTTCTTTATGTTTCAGAAAACTGTGAAAGATAAATAACACCTTATGAAAAATAGCATCTCATCCTTGTCAAGGATAAAACTGGTAGTCGCAGCGTTGCTGCTGATCGCGTCGTTGTTTGTACCGATATGGAGCATCTCCCTGGACGCACCGCAATATCCCGAAGGGCTGAGCTTACAGATATGGGCGCATAAAATTGCAGGCGATGTCGATATTATCAACGGGCTCAATCATTACATCGGGATGAAGACCCTGCACACAGAAGACTTTCAGGAATTTAAAATCCTGCCTTATCTCATCCCGTTTTACGCACTGCTGTTTATCACCGCGGCGGTCATGGCGCGGAAGAAATGGCTGTATTCGGTATTTGGCGCCTTCGTGCTGTTCGGCATCATTGCCCTGGCCGATTTCTGGAAATGGGAATACGACTACGGCCACAATCTCGATCCCAATGCGGCCATCAAAGTGCCGGGTATGGCTTATCAGCCTCCGCTCATCGGCTTTAAGCAGCTGCTCAATTTCGGCGCATACTCCGTGCCGGACGCAGGCGGATGGATGTTTTTGGCGGCCGGTATCCTGCTGCTTGCAGCGATTCTGAACGAAACCGGTGTGCTGGGCAGGCTGCGCAACAGGAAGCAGCCGGTAGGCATGGCGCTGGGACTTGTGCTGGCGGGCCTGCTGTCTGCCTGTGACAACGGCAAGCCGGAGTCCATACAACTTCATAAGGACGCCTGCGACTTCTGCAAGATGTCTATTTCCGATGCGCGCTTTATGACCGAGGTGATTACCAGGAAAGGAAGGGTATACAAATTTGACGATCTGCACTGTATGCTGGGACAGGTCCCCGGCCTGGGAGCGGAGAATATCAAAAAATACTACGTCGGAAATTACGAAAAGGAGAACGATTTCCTGGAAGCGGAGACTGCCTGGTACGTCAGCCATCCCGACCTGAAAAGCCCGATGGGCGGCAATGTGGCCGCTTTTGCGACAAAAGAAGCCGCTTTGGCCCGGGCATCGGCCCTGCAGGCATCCGTGGAAGACTGGTCTTCCGTCACCGGTAAAGCGGCGGCGACCCAACACGATCATCATGCGCCTGAACACTAAGAAATATGAAGTCCTGGTATTGACGCTGCTGCTCAGCATGGCCTGCGTTGCGCAGGTGCGCGGCGCTACGCTGCAGGTAGGAAAAGGCGGCAGGTTCGGCAGCATCAGGGCGGCGCTGGCTGCCAGCAGCGACGGGGACACGATTGTCGTATCGAAAGGGGTGTACCGGGAGGGCAATATATTGATAGACAAATCATTGTGCCTGATCGGGAAGGAGATGCCGGTATTGGACGGGGAGCTGAAATACGAGATACTTTCCGTTAAAAGCAACAATGTCACCATCCGGGGGTTCCGGATTCAGAATTCGGGCCGTGCGGCCATGAGCGATCCCGCTGCCATCAAAGTATACAGCGCGCGTAACATTTTAATAGAAAACAATACGCTGCAGGACAACTATTTCGGGATCTACCTGCAATACACCGCAGAGGGAATTATCCGCAACAACCTGATACGCGCCTCTCAAAAGGAAGAGCACCAGTCGGGTAACGCCATCCATTGCTGGAAGAGCGACAGCCTGCAGGTGACGGGAAACCGTATTTACGGGCACAGGGACGGGATTTATTTTGAATTTGTCACCCGGTCGGTGATCTGGCGCAATATCGCGCAGCACAACCTCCGGTACGGGCTGCATTTTATGTTCTCCCACGACAACGCCTACATTACCAATTACTTCAGGAACAACGGCGCCGGCGTGGCGGTGATGTTTACCAAGAAAGTGGTGATGATCAACAATACATTTGAGGAAAACTGGGGGGATGCCGCGTATGGCGTGCTGTTTAAGGAACTGAGCGATTGTTACCTTTCGGGAAATAAATTCCTGCGCAATACCACCGGTATATTCTTCGACGGCTCCAACCGTGTGGTGATGGAGCGTAATGTATTCCGGGCGAACGGCTGGGGGATGCGCATGCAGGCCAACTGTATGGACAATACCATCGCCCATAACAATTTTATCGGCAATACTTTCGATGTCGCTACCAACGGCTCGCTTACACTCAATACGTTCCGGGAAAATTACTGGGACAAATACCAGGGTTATGACCTGAACAAAGACCAGATCGGGGATGTACCGTTTCACCCGCTGAGCCTGTACTCGGTGATCGTGGAAAAAAATCCCCCGGCCATGCTGCTGTACCAGAGCTTTATGGTGAATCTGCTGGACCGGTCTGAAAAAATAATTCCCAGTCTTACTCCCGAAAATTTTGTGGATAACCATCCGCGTATGATTCCTTACGATTTATGATAGAAATCCAGAACATAACCAAGCATTTTGGAAAGCTGAAAGTCCTCGACAACCTGAGCCTTCAGCTGAACAGCGGCGAGTGCATCGCGCTCATCGGTCCGAACGGCTGCGGCAAAACCACACTGATTAAATCCATATTGGGTATGGTGCTGCCCGAGGGGGGGGAAATCCTCTTTGAAGGTGCCAGCATCAGGAATAGCGACGAATACAGGCGGCATATCGGGTACATGCCGCAGATCGGCCGTTACCCGGACAACATGACGATCGGCCAGGTCACCGGCATGATTAAGGCCATACGCAATGAAAAGGAAACGGCTGACGACGAGCTGTATGAGCAGTTTGCGATCGGGCGGATGCTGGACAAAAGGATGCGGACGCTCAGCGGCGGAACTACCCAGAAGGTCAGCGCCATGCTTGCTTTTATGTTCAAGCCGCGGGTGCTTATCCTGGATGAGCCTACTGCAGGCCTGGATCCGGTGGCCGCGGAAGTCCTGAAAGCAAAAATTATTTCAGCCAAAAAGCAGGGATGCCTTATCCTGATCACCTCCCACCTGCTGAGCGAACTGGAAGGAATGGTGAGCCAGGTGATTTTTATGCAGGAAGGAAGGGTAGTGCTGCACAAGAATGTCGGTGAACTGAAGACCGACACCGGCAAAGATACCATTGCGCAATCTATTATCCATTTGTTAAAAGATCCCGTTTTATGATGCGGATATTGAAATACGTGGTGCTCGACATCCTGAAAAACAGGACGGTGCTGGCCTATACCTGCATGCTGGCCATGTTTTCGTGGAGCGCCTTCAGCCTGGAAGACAACGTGGCCAAGGGGTTGCTGACGGTGCTCAATATCGTGCTGCTGGCGGTGCCGCTGGTTTCTGTGTTGTTTTCCACGATCTATGTATACAACAGCAACGAGTTTATCGAGCTGCTGGTGAGTCATCCTGTCAAACGGAGCAGGATATGGAAGGCGTTATTTGCAGGCTTATCGCTGAGCATGGTGACGGCCTACTTTGCCGGGATCGGCATTCCCTTGCTGATTTTTGCCGATACGGGTACGGCGGTGATGATGATCGCGGCAGGGGCTTTGCTGTCGGTGATATTTGTGGCCGTGGCTTTTCTGAGCAGCATTATGACCAGGGACAAAGCCAAAGGGATCGGCATTTCAGTGATGCTGTGGCTCTATTTTGCGCTGTTGTTCGACGGGCTGGTGCTGTTTCTTTTCTTCCAGTTCGCTGACTATCCCATCGAGAAGCCGGTCGTAATCCTGAGCGCCCTGAGCCCTGTCGACCTGTGCCGTATACTTATTTTGCTGAGGCTGGATGTGTCGGCCATGATGGGTTATACCGGTGCGATCTTCAAAGACTTTTTCGGTACCAGCGGGGGACTTGTCTCCTCTTTCGGCCTGCTGGTGCTCTGGGTGACGGTGCCTTTTTACCTTTCACTCCGCCGGTTCAGAAAGAAGGATTTGTAATGTCATAAAGCTGAAGAATATGAAACCGGATATTTCGACCAGGGAAGACATCCAGACCGTAGTCCGACTTTTCTATGACAAGATAATGAAGGACGACAGGATCGGCTTCTTCTTTTCAGACGTAGTAGCGGTGAACTGGGAGCCGCACCTGGCAGCCATGTGCGGCTTCTGGGAAAACGTGCTGTTCTATACAGGTGAATACGAGGGCAATCCCCTGGATACGCACCGCAGAATCAACCTGCAGCACAGAACCACAGCGCAGCATTTCGGCCGCTGGCTGGAGCTGTTCGACGAAACCGTCGATACCCATTTTGCCGGCCCCAACGCCGATAAGATGAAGCGGCACGCACAGGCAATCGCAACGGTAATGCAGCAAAAAATGTAGCAGATCATGAACCATCATTTATTGCTTGTCATCCATCTGATATGCGCGGCCATCTGGGTGGGCGGCCACCTGTTTCTGGCCGTCCGGATCCTGCCGCTGGTTTTGAAGGAAAACGACGTGGGGCAGTTGCTGTCTTTCGAAAAAAAATACGAGCCGGTAGGAATGCCGGCCCTGCTGTTGCTGGTAATAACCGGGATATGGATGGCTTTACAGTACGGGGTGCCCGTTCGCCAGTGGTTTTCCTTTGCTTCGCCTATCGAGCGGGTCGTCTCCACCAAGCTGGCTTTGCTGCTGTTCACTGTTTTGCTGGCCCTCAGCGCGCAGATCCGGGTGCTTCCGCGGCTCAGGGCCGGTGCTGCCCGGCTTCCTGAGATGGCCCTGCACATTGTCGGGGTTACCGCAGCCGGTGTGGCGATGCTGGTATTGGGAACGTTTGTCCGGTACGGAGGCCTCTAGCGAGTCTGCAGCCGGAAGGAGGGCTTATGTGGCAGCGCTGTTCCGCTGCGAAAGAAACAGCCCGGCCGCACTGCCCAGCAGGATCAACGCCGTCGCCAGCAATGCTTCATTGATATGCGGAACAGGCAGGTAGAAAAAGGCGGTAAAGCCCTGCACGCCGAGGAGCAGTTCGTTTAGAACAACCCCTGCAAAAAACGTAAACGCGGCAATTGCGGCCCGCCGGGTGGCTTTGATAAATCCGCCGGCAAAGAGGTAGCCGATCAGGAAAAGACTGTAGACACCCAGCAGGACCAGGTGCAGATAGGCGATGACGATGGGCCTGATGCCGAAGACCAGCTGGCTTAGGGAAGGAATCACCGAAATGGCCTGTAATGTAAATTTCAGGGTAAGCGCCAGCGCTGCGGCATAGAAGAAGAAATTTACCCACCGGGGGTACTCCGGCCGGCTCATTTTCAGGCTCAGCCAGAGCTGCCGCAACATGCCCGCCCAGGCGGCGAGCTGTAGCAGGCTGGCTGCTACAGTAAGCACATAGAGCCACATCGGGAGCGCTGCCCACAGGATCGAGAGGAAGAAGGTAGGAAACACAGAGACGAGAAGCAGCAGGAAATATTTTTTAAGCGGGAGAAATACGGACGGCAGCCGTGCGGCCGCCAGGGCCATGCTGCCGAAGAAAAACCAGCCGCTGTACTGGAAATGCAGGTAGTAGTATACGGAGCCGAGATAGTAATGGTGCTGGATACTTTTGGAAGCCAGCATATAGGCCAGGAAAAAGGGGCCTGCGGATGACAGCACATTGAGCAGCAGCCCGGCCAGGGCCCAGGGTTTGGCGGGGTGCGCTTTCGGGAAGTTTGCCGCGTCGCGGGTAAAGATACAGGCGTATGCGATGGCCACGAAGATCGATGCGGTGGAGAACAGTATGGATATCGCCTTGTATCCCTGCACGGTAAAGGCAGCCAGCATTCCGGCTGCGCAGGCCAGGTTCAGGATGATGAGACCCCGGTATTTTTTCTGCCGCGCCTCCGCGACGAAAGGAGCGATGCACAGGGCCAGGCCGCTGTACAGGACATGACTGATCCAGCCGGCAAAGGCAAAATGCGAATGTGCGTGCCGGAGATTCTTTTGATCAAAAAAAGGAAAATCGAAAGCAATTTTGTAGCGCATCAATGTTCCGTATAAAGCTACGATCGCCAGATTGAGTAAGGCCAGGCGAGGCCACTTTTTTACGGTGGACAGGTTCATTCCTTAATAAAACAGTTTGTGGTCGATAATTTTTACGTCACCTTTTTTGTGCATGCGCCCCAACGTACGGATGACGGTTTCTACCCTCAGCCCGGTGAAGTCGGCGATTTGCTGACGGGTATAGGGAACGGCCTGCCGCCCGGCCGTATCCCCCGGTACTTTCATGTTGTTTAAGAAGCAGCGTATTTTTTCCTCCGGGGTATGGCTCACCCATACCTGGTTGGCCGACGCTTTGCTATAGATCCGCTCCGCGAAGTTGAAGAGCATTTTTTCCATCAGCGCCGGGTAATCTTTCAGGATATCCAGCAGGTTTTCCCGGCCAATTTTGATTACTACGCTCCGGCAGGCGGCCTGCGCGGTGCTGGGATAGGAGCGGTTCAGCAAAAGCGGGGGTTCACCGAAGCTTTGTCCCTCGGTAAACACCCCCTGTATCAATTCCTTTCCTTCCGAATTGCTCGAGAAAACCTTAATGCTCCCTTCCAGCACCTGGTAATAGAAGTACGGAGTGGCTCCTTCATGAAAAATGATGGCCCCCTTTTCGATCCTGCGGGCTACGCCGCCGTAGGTCACGAGAATGTTATGATCTATTGGCATGCATTTTTGGAATACGTTAAAAAATCAACGACTTCATCGATGCGAAATGATTCATAGCAGCAGGGCATACCGGTAGGTGCTTCATAAGGTTGAGGTTCTCCCGGGACCCGTAAAACCAGGGTCCTGCCTGCGTCAGAGCGCGGGCTGCCGTTCCATGGCAACAGCTTTGGGAAACAAGATATTGTTTTCCAGGTGAATATGCAAGTGCAGGTCCTCTTCAAATTCCTTCAGCAGCGCCAGGGTGACGCGGTAGGTATTACAGGCGTCGGCCGGAGGCGTATAGTCGTCGGTGAGCCCGGCGATCCGGCGGAACCGCTCGCCTTCGTGATCGTGCTCGTGCATCATCATGCGGATCGGGTTCTGAATGGTGCCGAACGGCGCCGACACAGGTGTGTCCCCGGCGTCTACCATTTGTCTCACAAAGGGAAAGAGGATCATCTCTTCCTTCTGCATGTGTGAGGTCAGCTCTTCGGCGCTCTCCCCGAAGAGTCTTTCTACTTCCGCCAGTTCGAGATGGCTGTCGCCGTGCACCCGCGCTACTTTGTTCAGGAACGGGATAATCTCGGTGATTCTCACCCGTACATACCGGTGGTGCTTTTTCTCGATATAATCCGCCAGGAGGTCCAGGGGCCAGGCGTTGTAATCAACGGTGCCCTCGCTGTTTTCCCGTGTCACTTTTTCCAGGTCGGCGATCAGCGCCCGGGAATCGATATTTTTTTTCACACAGGCCTCTTCAATGCTGCGGTTGCCGTTGCAGCAGAAATCGATGCCGTTGTTTTTGAAAACGGAGGCGGTGCGGTAGTCTTCTGCCACCAGTTCGCCTACAATGGTTTGCGGCTGAATGTTCATAATGGTCTATTTTGAAAAGTTGAAAAATGAGATTCCGGTGATAAAGAGTCCTGTTACCTTGAGCGCTTCCATCGCGATGAAATAGAGATGGAGCGGTGAAGACGGGACGGGTTGTCCGGCGATATGCAGCGATGCCCGGGCATCCAAGGCAGGCAGCAGCCACCAGGTTTGCAGCAGCAGGAGGGCGATCGGCAGGAGAAACACCAGGTTGCCGGGGGTAACGATTTTTTCTTTGCCGAACAGGAGAGTGCCTGCGACGGCGGCGGCAAATATCCACTCCGCTTTATTTAAAGCCCCGAAGACCAGGCGGCCGATCCCCAGGCCTATCGGCAGGGTGACGCCCGGCGCCCGGAATTTCAGCCAGGCTTCCATGAAGCTGATCGCGCACACAAAGCCTATCCAGGTAAATATGCAGACGATGGCCACGGGATATTTTGCGACGGTTTTCATTTCATCAGGGTTAATAAAATACCTTTTTATCTTTTATTTTTTCATAAAAAATACGACCGTATCGCATGGGCCGGGGAGGCCGGAGGCGTGCTTCAGAAGCGCTGTATTTTTCATGGCACAAAGATACGGAACAATTCAGAATAAAAGAGATTTTTATCCTTTATTTAATATGACTTTTGTCGCTTTTTCGGGAATATTGCGGCCTGGTTGGAAGTTGCGGATGGTGGGGGATTTGCGGCAGATTTGACCCGGCAGCATTTCAGTTGCCGTCGGGTCAGATCTTTAGGTGGGATCAGCTATATCGGAAAGCTATGTTTTTTTCCGGTACGGGTTTCTGTCTTATAGATCAGGAAGCAGCCGGGCTTTCACGTTGGCGGGAGGGAACAGGAACAGGTCGGGACCTCTAACAGGCCGGCACATGAATAGCTGAGTTCTTTTTTCGATATTCCCAACGCGTTGTATGCAGGGTAGTCCATGGTAATGGTACTTTCGAAAGAATGCCATCTGGCATGGAGTAAGGAAATCTTCCGGTCGGAAGCATATTGGTATAAGGGTTGTCTCATCGGGCCGCGGAATCTGCATGGCCATAGAGGATACGGGACCGGGTATCAGCCGGGTGCGGGAAGAAAAGCGAAAAAACGGGAGTACCCGGCCCTCTCACGGGCTCCAGATTGTCGATGGCCGGATCCAGGCTCTATTTTGCCTGGTTCCCGGGCTGTTCGGGCGGTGACGCGCTTTGGGAGATCCGCTCCTGCAGCTTCCACTTTTTGAGGATGATCTTGCCCGAATAGCGCCGCAGGTGATAGCTCTCCGGCTCACCGATCAGGAAGCCGAAAGGTTTGAGCGACGGTACCGCGTCAAAAAACACCTTCAGGACAGCCAGGAGGGGAAGGGCCAGGATCAGCCCGGCCAGGCCGAAGAGCAGCCCGCCCAGCAGCAGGCCCACCATCGCCATGAGGGGATTGATGCTTACTTTGCCGCCTACGATATTGGGGGTGATCAGGTTGCCTTCCAGGAACTGCACCACCTGGAACCAGCCGATGACGCCGAGGGCATACCAGGCGCTGTCTTTGGTGGCCAGCGCAAATACGGCGGGCAGGATAGAGCCGATGGCGATCCCGATGTAGGGGAGAAGCATCAGCAGGGAGGCCAGGGTCCCGAAAAACCAGGCATACTGGATGCCCAGTATGAGGAGTCCCACCGTATTGAGCACGGCAACGATACCCATCACCGTCACCAGCCCCAGCAGGTAGCTCTGCACGACATCGTATATCTTGCAGA
>JBEBSO010000017.1:0-16259 GCA_040394275.1 Telluribacter sp. | reverse complement strand
ATCGTCCGGGTTTTCCGATTTGGCAATGCCGACCTGGTCGTCTTTCCGGGTCCAGTTGATGCCGTCGGCGGATTCGGCATAGCCCAGGCGGTAGCTCTGGTTCCGGTCGGTACGGTAGTCGCGGGTATGCCGGTAAGAATAGTACATTTTGTATATCCCGTCTTCCCTGAAAACACTGGGGCGACCTACCGCGTGCAGGAAATCATCAAAATCCAGTGCAGGGATATCGTTGATTTCCCAATGTATGCCGTCGTTGGAAACCGCTGACTGGCCCCTGTAGAAAGGCTCCGGTATCCCGTGGATATATTCGCATTTGTGTCCCGAGATGTACCACATTTTCCAGGTGCCGTCGTCTTCCCGCATTACGGAAGGCTGGGCGGCCCATATCGGGTTCTGGATGCTGCGGTCCATGATGGGGCCCCTGAATTTTTTACGGAAAGTCAGCCCGCCGTCCGTGCTTACGGCGAGTCCCATCGACAGGCGGTAGGAATTCCAGCTCCGGTTCCAGCCGGTATAGTAAAGCCATAGCTCGCCGTCCGGCATATCCACAAACCAGGCAGGCATGGCGCCGGTTTCGTCGTATTCGCCCGGGCCGCCCAGCTCGAGCACGGGCTTGTCGTGTATCCTGATGATCTTGGTCGGATCGTCGTAGTCGATATCGATAAAGGTCGGCCGTGACTGACCCTGATCATCCCTTGACGAAAAATATACTCTCAGGAAGTCGTCGTGTTTGTAGGCAAAGGGGACCTGTGCGTGGCTCCTGCTGTGGGGCAGTGTCCCGTCCGGCTTATAAACTACTCCTTTTTTTATCCAGGGCATGCGTATTTATCTGAAAATCATGATTAACCTTCACTTTTCCCGGCACGAAGCCTCCAGTTGTCCACAAAATCCTTACCCGGCATCGGGAGATCGACATCGACCTCCGGCGCTTCCGCAGTCACCGTAAAATCCATCACATAGAAGGCGTTTCCGAATATCCAGTGCAGGCTGAATTGATCCATTGTATGCGGCAGGTCCTCAAGGGGCACTTCTGCGCGGAAGAGCGGGTTGGCTTTAAGCAGGGTCTGGTAGGAATCGCGCTGGCGGGCCCACGGGGCGACGCTTTCGTCTCCGACCACTACTTTCCCCCCGGGTTTTACCACCCTCGCGAATTCGGCAAAGGCTTTTTTACGCTCCGAAAAGGTATTGATCCCCCCGAAATGGAAGAGCGCGTCAAAGGTATTGTCGGGGAAAGGCAGGTAGGAGCCGTTGCCCAGGAAATAGTGCACATCGACCTGGTCGGCAGGAAGCTTTTCCTGTGCCAGCCTGAGCATATTCGGGGAAAGATCCGATAGGACGGCAGTGCCGCCGGGGGTAAGTTTTTCGATAATGAGCCGGGAGTCTTTGCCGGTACCGGCCCCGACTTCGAGGGCAGTCATCCCCGGCTTAAGGTTCATCAGGTCGATCATGAACTTCCTGGTAGCCGCCTCATCCGAGTGGTTGAGCGTTTCAAACACCCAGGACACCCCCCTGTCGTACCGGAGGAAGGCCTGGTCGTAGAGATGCTGCTCCCTGGCGTCGTCGGGAAGCAGCTCTTTCGGATACAGCAGGTTGACGATCCCCGTTTCGCCGATCGGGTAGCTTGTTCCGTCTTCGGCAATGAGCGAGGTCCCGTCTCCCGATAATTTCAGGGCGCTGTGGCGGCGCGGGCAAACCAAAAGGTCTAAGAATTCCTGGTGAGACATACGGTACGCTTGTAGAAAAATTTTCTTTTTATCGCCCCAAAGGTAACGGATTTTGCCCGAATATTTGGATAAAAGAAAGAAAGGTATTTTTCAATGCACGACTTTTCCGGGGCCCACGATCCAATCCATGATCAGGTTGGCTCTCGCCCCGGTTTCGCCGTTGCTCGGACAGGCGCCTTTTTCTCCCCTGAGCTCCCTTACGATGGTTTCGATGAGCGGCTGCTGCACATGGGTGGGATAGGGCAGGAAAAACTCCTCGGTATGGTCTTCCGTTTCAAGGCGGATCGTGAATTTTTCGAAGAAATGAAAGGTGATTTTTCCTTTCGATCCATAAATTTCGGCCTGGTCGGTCCGTTGCCCGCTGCTGACGGTATAGCACCAGTTGCCGGTCCCGATCACCCCGGACGCGAACTGGTAGGTGGCCACGAAGGCGTCGTCTGCCGGGTAGAGTCCTGCCTGGTTGACTGCGTAGCCGCCGGCTTTGACCACCGGTCCGAGAAGGTATTCGAGGAAGTCGAACTGGTGGGAGGCCAGGTCATGAAAATGTCCCCCGCCGGATATTTCCGGGAAGACCCGCCAGCGGGGCCTGGCGTCCGGCCCGACCTCTTCGTCATAGGGCGGGAAATGGAGATGGATATGGACTGTTCTCACCTCGCCGATGGCTTTCTGATCGATGAGCTCCTTGATTTTGAGGAAGTAGGGCAGCGCCCGGCGGTAGTAGGCGACAAACAGCGGCAATTGGTATACCCGGCTCAGCCGGACCATTTCCTGGCATTCGGCAAAATTCCGGCCCATGGGCTTCTCCACGTATACTGCTTTGCCCGCTTCGAACGCCCTTCGCACATATTCGAGGTGCGCATCGGGCGGAGTGGCGATGTATACCGCGTTCACTCCCGGGTCGTTGATCAGCTTCCCGGCGTCGTCGTACCACCTGGGGACACCGTGCCTTTCGGAATAATCCCTGGCGAGCGCTCCGTCGCGGCGCATCACGGCGACAAGGCTGGAATGAGGGACTTTGCCCAGGGCGGGTCCGCTTTTGACCTCGGTGACGTTTCCGCACCCGATGATTCCCCAGTTGATCTGATTCTGATACATGGTAGTTGTATTTTAAGTTTCTGAAGCACCGAAAATAAGCCCGGCACCGCGCTTTCGTATGCCCCGGAGGACTGCGGCAGTACCGTCCGTAATATTACGCACAGAATTGAAATATTACCTATTGCTTACACCCGTTATTTGGTTAAATTGCAGGAAACGAAAAAACACATTTCAAAAAAATTGCTTTTCCGGACAGATACCCCGGAAATCGGTCCGGCAAGGCCAAGAATCAACGAAAATGAAATACGAATTGAACCCTGCCCTGGATGTCGATTATCTAAAAAACCTTTTTAAGGAAGATTACGACGTTGTGAAAGCTATTTTTGAAACATTTCTGAATGAGGTGATTCCCAAGTGGGAGAACATCAGCGCTCTTTTGGAGGAGAAAAACCGGTCCCGGCTGAAGCAGGAAGTCCATGGACTGAAGCCCGCCATTACGATTGTGGGCTTGTCCAGGCTGAAGCCGGCTTTTGAAGAGATGGAGGAAATGTTGTTTGCCGAACCGGTAGACTATGCGGCGCTGCGCGTGTACTATGATAACCTGGCGGCTGAAATCAACCGGATGGTTCCGGTCTTCCGGGAAGAAATTGAGAAGCTCAGCAAGCTGACGGGAGGGTGAAAGCCGGGCATGGCCAGGCGCTGCAAGGGTCAGAGCATGTCCCGGCCATGTTTTTCGATCGCCTTCAGGAGCGGCGGGATTTCCAGCGGCTTTGACAGCAATTCGAGTATGTACGGGTCGGCATCTACCCTGTCGATATCCGACTGGTCGATGGTGGAGGAAAGCATGAAAAGCCTGATTTTCTTCTTGAGCGGATCGGGAAGCAGGGAGAAATGTTCCATGAATTCAAACCCGTTCATCCCGGACATCTGGAGATCCAGCAGCACAACAGTAGGGGGAAGGCTGTCTTTTTCCTCCCGGAGGTAGATCAGCGCCTCTTTGGCCGAACGAAACATGTGGAGGGATTCGGCGAGGTGGTTCTTTTTAATGATACTACTATAGACAAACAAGTCAAACTCGCTGTCGTCTATCAGCAAAAAATTGTACTTAGACTTCATGAACCTCGTGGTTAACAGTTGGTATAACGAGTTCAAATATACTGCCTTCTCCGGGTATTGAGGAAACATTTATGGATCCTCCCAGTTTTTTTACGGCTTCGTTTACAATGTACAGGCCGATTCCGGAGCCGCTGTTCTGTGCACCGACCGTGTAGAACATGGAGAAGATCTTATCCAGGTTTTCCGGTTCGATCCCGATCCCGTTGTCTTCGAAACGAATGCGGGCCTGCTGTGCGTCGATGTCGATAAAAATCCTGAGATAGGAAAGGTCTTTCCCGCGGTCCTGAAATTTCAGCGCATTGGTGATCAGGTTGTTGAAGAGGAGGCGGAGCTTCATGAGATCCGACCGGAAAGGCGCCGTCTGCCCGATGCGGGTTTCGACGTTCAGCCGCTGGTACTCCGGCAGGTAGGCGATGGTGCCCCTGATCTCCTCGATGAGCGGTCCGAAGTGTATTTCTTCTACCTTGACGGTGCCCCGGGCATTTTTGTAGTAGTCGATGATGTTGATAATGAAGGTGTCCAGCTTCTTTACCGAAAGCCTGATGAGCTCCAGGTATTGGTTCTGGGAGGCGACGTCTTCGTCCATCAGCGCAAGGTTTACCAGGCCGAGCACTGACATCAGCGGCGCACGCAGGTCGTGGGAGGCGCTGTATACAAATTTGTCGAGCTCCTCGTACGCTTTCTGCAGCTCCAGGTTCCGCAGCCGTAGGTCGGCGCGGGTCCGGTAGATTTCATAGGCCTGGCCGATCGTATTTTCCACATGGTCGTGGTCCCAGGGCTTGCCGATGAAGCGGAATACTTCTCCTTTGTTGATGGCGTCGATGGCTGCATTGATATCCGTATACCCGGTGATCAGGATCCGCATGGGATCCGGGTACAGCTGCCTGATTTTTTCAAAAAACTCCACCCCGGTGATGCCGGGCATCCGCTGGTCGGCGAGTATGATGTGAATGTCCTGCTTTTCCAGGATTTCTTCTGCTTCGGCGGGGGAGAGCGTGGTGATGATGTCATACTTTCTCCGGAAATAGGCCCTGAACGAATTCAGATTATGCGCTTCATCATCGAGGTATAGTACATGTATTTTTTGCTGATTCTCCATTAATAATCAAAATTAACAGGATAATTTCCGGTGAGCCATGCTATACGGGCACCGGGATGCCGGTGGGTATGCGTATTCGCTTAGGCTCATTTAATGTGAAATTTCAAATAAATAAAAACGCATGAAATTGTGTGTATATTTTCAGGCCCTTGTAACCGGCAAGGTAATGATAAAATTGGTGCCTTTTCCCAATTCGGTAACTACCTCAATTTCGCCTTTATGCACCTCGATGATCTGAAAAACAATGGATAGGCCGAGGCCGGTTCCGATGCCTACATCTTTGGTCGTAAAAAAAGGTTCAAACATTTTTTCCTTTACCTGGTCGCTGATCCCGGGCCCGTTGTCGCGTATGGAAATGGCCACGTGGGCATCGTCTTTCAGCCAGGTTTTTACCCATATGGTGGGTTCCGTATTTTCCTGCGGGTTCTCCTGGATGGCGTAGATCGAGTTGGTCAGGATGTTCATAAAAGCCTGGTTGAGCTTGCCGCCGTAGCATTCCACGTTGGGAATCTGTCCCAGCTCCCTGATCACCCTGATGTGGCTGCCCAGCTGGTAATTGAGAATGACAAGCGTGGACTCCAGCCCTTCGTTGATGTTGATCAGGTTGAGATCGGCTTCGTCCAGCCGCGAAAACACCTTGAGCCCCTTGACTATCTCTACGGTACGGCCGGCTCCTTCCTCCATGCCTTTCAGCAGCAGGTCGAGCTCCGACTTGATGTAATCCACATCCAGCTCATTTTTCAACCGGTTGACCTTGTCGAGCTTTTCCGTTACGATCTCGGGCGCCTCGTTCCTGTCGATCCGGTCGTATTCCCCGAGCACCTCCATCAGGTCGGCGATGTCGCGTTTGAGCGGCTTGATGTTGGAGCTGACAAAGTTGATGGGGTTATTGATTTCGTGGGCGATGCCGGCCGTAAGCTGACCCAGGGAGGCCATTTTTTCGGATTGGATAAGCTGTGACTGGGCTTCCTTCAGCTTGGTAAGCGCCCCGGCCAGCTCGGTATTGGCCTCCTTCAGCTCGGAGGTGCGCTCGTCCACTTTCAGCTCGAGCACCACGTTCTGCTCGCGGATCAGCTTTTCTTTCTCGACCGCCGCTTCCAGCGCCGCCTGCTGCGACGTCTCTTTTTCCTTCTTCAGGATATTGATTTTGTCGGCAAGGGCAAAGGAAAGCATGACCACCTCGATGGCGGTGCCCAGCTGCATGGTATAGCTGGTAAAATTATTGAAAGGGAGAATGTTCAGGTTCCTGAGCACAAACAGGACCATCCCCAGGAAAAAGGTCGTCCAGGCGGCCATAAAGAAGATGGCGGGCCGGTACCAGTTGGCGCACATCTTCGCCGAAGCGATGATCGCGATGATCACCACCGTCACGCCGGCAAAATTGGTCAGGTTGTAGCTGTATATGTTCAGGCCCGCCAGCTCGCAGATCAGCGCCAGCCCGTAGATGATCATGATCCCGTCGAGCAGCCTGTTGAGGAACGGCACCTTTTCTTTCGCCGGCAGGAAATTCCGGAAGAAGAAAACCCCGAAAAAGCCGGCGCTGACTGAAAAGAGCGTGATGGCGACCTTGTTGAAGCCGGGATAGGAAGGCCACAGCAACTTGAACCCGTAGCCGGTGATGCTGATCTGCGCCAGGCCTATCGATATGATATAGAGCACGTAAAAGAGATAGCTCCTCTCCCGGATAGAGGTAAAAATGAAGAAGTTATAAAGGGCCATGACGAGCAGAATGCCCACGTAGGCGCCCATGATGATTTCGTTGACGAGCGAAGATTCGTACAGTCCCAGCGAGCTCTTCAGGGCAAGGGGGATGACCACCTGCGTTTCTTCCTTGATTTTGAGATAAAAGGTGGCGCTTTTTCCCGATGGGACATCCAGCCGGAATACTGGGTCCTGGTGCTTGACTTCCCGCTTGTGAAAAGGGTCTCCGGCATTGAGCTTCTGTACTAAGGCCGGTACTTCCCCTTCCTCGTACAGCGCGCAGTCGTGTATGGACGGATAGGCGAGGTCAAGATAAATGATATTGGACGAGGTCATGTTCCTGACCCGGAATTTTACCCAGAAGGCTGAGCTGCTTACACCGAAATTGGGTGTTTCCTCTTTGCTTTGAACGAACTTGTCCGAGTGGATCACATCTTCGTAGGTGAGGACATTGTGGGGGTCTTCCAACGTCTCGATATGCCTGCCGATGAATATATTGCTGCCTGTAAACACGACTTCGCCGGCTGACAGGGGGAACGTCGCCAGGCACAGCAGCAGGGTGACACAGAGACTGCGGATTACTCTTTCCATTTGGTTAGGTTGTAACTGATTTCCATCGGGCCCTTTCTGCCCAACTCGGTGATGTTGAGCGATGGGTTTTTCCGGAGCTCGAATATTTTCTCCCGTTCGCGGGGATTGGCATGCGGGAGATTTTCAAGGTCGCGGATGATGATAGAGGTCGCGATCAATCCTTCTTTGGGGTAAAAAAAAGCACCGTTATCCCCCAGATCGGTCAGGACCTCAAACCCGGTCCGTTTGCTGATGCTCAGGGTGACCGGCGAGCACAGGCCGACCAGGCTTGAGATGCCGAGCTGGGAGGCAATGGCAATGGCCGATCTCCCGAGATAAATGCTGCCGATCCCGTAACCGGCTACTTCCAGTGAGTTGAACAGCCCGCAGAATTCGGCCACGTTGTAGTCGCCGAACTGTTCCATATACTTATAGATGCCGCTGTCGATTTTGGCGATGGCCACTTCCATGGGCAGGGGAAGATGCTCGGTCTTGAGCTGGATCCTTGTACCGCCCAGGATGCGTTTCCGGTCTTCCGATTCCACGATGACTACATAGGTGTTCGGATCCTCCAGCCAGTCGTGCTTGGTCGATGTCACCTGTTTGATTCCATAGGCTTCAAGTACTTTCCTGTGACCTTCCGCATACCGAAGATTGGTTTCCATGTCTTCTGATGCCTTGTAAGCTGTAATATGTACCTTCACCTTCTAAGTTAGTTAGCCGTTAACAATGACACCTCGGCCACGGGGATACGCCCCGGCTTGGCGGGTGGGTTTCCATGGGCTTTGGAAGCTCTAAAAATAAATGCTACCTCTGTATTTTGCTGCAAGTCTGGAATAATATTTTGCAAATCTACATTTAACTTCTGTAAAATTTTAACTTCCCTGCTGCTCAGGCACCCGGATCCGGCTTTCAGCTCACAGAGCAGGTGTACGGGAGAAGCAATAGGCGCCAGGGAAAGCTCCAGCGCCGTGGCTTCCAGCCAGAGGCGCTGCATCAGTATGCCTGCCCGGAAGATCAGCCCGGGACTGTATCCGCGGATGGTCATGAAGCCAAGCACGGGCGATGCGGCGGTATCAGAGGCGAGCTGCTGCGTCAGGATTTCTCCCCCGTTGATTTCCCGCAGGATCCGTGCTGTGGCCGGGTCTGCCAGCAGGGACAGGGCTGCCAGGTGCTGCGGAGCGTATCCCATAGACATCAGCCCTTTGCGGGCGGCTTCCGGACCAGGTCCGTCGCCCTGTGCGAGGAAACGGGAGAAAAAATCGGCATGCCCGGTGGGATTGAGGAGGTAGATCCGTTCAAATTCACAGAGAAGCTGCGACAGTCGGGATTTTTCTTCTTCGGAGGTAACCAGGTGAAGGGATATATCCGGTGTGTATGCTTTCGCGATGCGGTCCAGGGTGTCGAGCTGCGCCTGGCTGAGCGGGTCGGGGAGTACGGGCCCGCGTTGTGTCGTTCGCCTGTACAGGAGGGCTTCCGCGGCTTCCGGACCGCTTTCTCCCGGCGGGGCCGGCCGGAAGCTGAATGCCGCCACCAGGTCCTGATCCGGGCCGGCAGGGTAGAGCAGGTACTCTGCCCGTATCCCCTTTGAGGCGGAAAAACGAAGCACATTTTCGGTCGCCGCGCCAAATGACAAGCCGGTCTCTATGCGGTTGGCAGCGGCGGAAAGATAGTCTCTGGAGGGATCATGAAAGAGATACAGGCGCCCGCCTTTCCAGATCCACTTCCAGGGCTGAAAATTGCCGTAGGAAGGCGCCTGACCGGCTGCTTCGACCAGGCTGGTAATGAAGCTTTCCTCCTGTCGGCCCGAAGGTTCGGGCAGGTCCAGGCTGTCGATCAGGGCCTGCGCACTGTCAGCATTAAACGCGCGGGGCTCAGCCGCGGAAGACGGCGATGCTTTGTCCCTGACCAGCTCTTCCAGGTCCACGTAATACCGCCCCGAATCCCGGAACTTGTCCAGCAGTATCCGCCGGGAGACATCGGTGACGACCGCCCCGCCCAGCGTAACCGAGCTGGACAGCTGCGGCCAGGTAGGGATGCTTCGGCCGATTTCGAGCATGGAGGCTTTTCCGCCGGCGGAGCCGTTGGGTGCGTCGACGATTTTCAGTACCAGCGGCAGCTTGTTCTGCGGGGCGAGATGCTGCAGATGCGCGTCCGGTATCCCTTCCAGCGCGCCGTGAAAAACCGGGCGTTCGGGAGTGAGGTCAAACCGCTCCACATCCAGCATGCCCCGGTCGCTGGTTTCCATGATCACGGGGATCCCGTGCCTGCGGGCTGCCCACCTGCTGTAAATTTTCATTTCCAGGTCGTCGCATTCGTCGATGAGCAGGTCCAGGTTTCCCCCGTCTGCCAGGAAATGCTCTATGTTTTGAGCGGTAAGCCCGTCCCGGTAGCATGTGACGTGCAGGAAAGGATCTATTTCTGCAATTTCGCGGGCGGTGACCACGCATTTGTTGAGGCCGAGATGATGAAGGCCGGTGCGGATCCGGTTGAGGTTTCCCAGCTCAAGGGTATCGAAGTCGGCGAGTTTCAGCGAGTCGCATATGCGTTCGGAGGCGATCGTAAGGGCTACGGCGTGCCCGACGGAAAGACCGACAATGCCTATTTTTTTCCGGAGGAGCACCTGGTGTTCCCGCTCCGTGATCTTGTGCCGGTTGCGAACCGTACGGACCTCGATGAATTCATCGCGGCCGAGCACGTGGATCACGTTGCCGTTCCAGGGATAGTACACCCATATTCCTTCTTCCCGCTCGGGTTTGTCGCCCAGCCATTCCCTGTAAAGCCGGTCAAGGTCTTCCGGCCGCAGCGGCTGCCGGGGTGAGCGGGATTTGAAGAGTTCTTTCTTTTGAGCTGCAAAAAGATCCATCACCTTCAGAGAAGGTTGGTCTTTCAGGAGACGTTCCAGATCCGCCAGGTTGTTTGTAGAACCGATTCCAAAAAAAACAGGTGTATATAGGTCATTCGCATGGTTTTCCTGGTACATTATAAATATCTTTACATTCGTTAGGTGAATTTTTCAGGCTTTTTTCCGGGATCTGTCGATTCTTCGGGCAATCTAATAATTATTACTTTTAAGCGCAATGTATTGGAAAAAAGAAGTAAGCGGTGGCTCTTTCCATCCCGTATGGGGAGGCTCCGGAGCGGTCTTTCCGGTCGGTCCGAGTGCTGAGACGGACGGGGGGAAACGTGAATTTTAACCCAGGGTTCCGGTATCATGTGCTCCCGGCGCAGGGCCGGTGAAATTAAATATTCCGAATACAAAATTATTCCTGTTATTTGTATCTGTTAACTTACCGCATTTCGAAAAATGGACAGCGCTCAGCAAATATCTATTTTATACGTCGACGACGAGGAGAATAACCTGAACTCATTTAAGGCTACCTTCCGCAGGGATTACAAAATATACACTGCGGCATCGGGGAAAGAAGGGCTGGAAATACTGAAGAATAACACGGTGCATCTCATTATCACCGATCAGCGGATGCCCGGGATGACAGGGGTGGAATTTCTTGTCGAGGTATTGAAAGAGTACACGGACCCGATCCGGATTTTGCTGACGGGATACTCGGACATTTCGGCGGTGATCGATGCGGTAAACAAAGGACATATTTATTACTACCTCAACAAGCCCTGGGACGAGCAGATGCTGCGCGTAATCATGAAAAACGCTTTCGAAATTTACGACCTGCGCGCCAAGAACCGGGAGCTGGTCGAGAAGCTGAAAGATGCCAACGGACAGCTGGAGTTTCTCCTCCGGCAGCGACTCATTTCCTGATTTCAATGGCATTGTTTTCAGCATTTCTCTTTGATCTTGACGGGGTAATCGTAGATACCGCGAAGTACCACTACCTCGCCTGGAAGGAGATCGCGGGACGTTTCGGCTTTGATTTCACACCGGAGCAGAATGAGCTGCTCAAAGGGGTCGGACGCATGGAGTCGCTGGACATCCTGCTGCGATTGGGTAATGTGGAGCCGGATCCCGGCGAGAGGGAGCTGCTTGCCGCCGAAAAAAACGAGCGGTACCTCCGGCTTTGTGAGCGGATTACCCCGGCGGACCTGCTGCCCGGCGTGAAGCCGTTTTTGGATGAAATCCGGTCTGCGGGGCTCCGTACCGGGATCGGATCGGCCAGCAGGAATGCCCGTTTCATCCTCGGAAAGCTGGAAATAAGCGCAAGCTTCGATGCGATCATAGACGGCAACTGCATTTCCAAAGGCAAGCCGGACCCCGAGATCTTCCTGCTGGGGGCGTCTGCACTGGACGAGGCGCCTGCCCGCTGCGTGGTCTTTGAAGATGCCGCCGCCGGCATTGCTGCGGCAAAGGCGGCCGGCATGTACGCGGTGGGGATCGGCGCACCGGAAAACCTGCCGGGGGCGGACCTGGTGATCCCGGGCTTTGCCTCTTTCGGGCTGGCCGCTCTCAGGGCCCGTATTTCCTGAATGATTTTTAAGGTTGCAGCATGTTAAACTATATACAACACGATGAGTGGTGCGTAAGGGAGGAGGGATTCCATGCCGCGCACAATGAAATGACGGAAAGCCTGATGAGCCTGGGTAACGGGCGTATGGGAATCCGGGGTAATTTCGAAGAGCAGTATTCGGGCCGCACGCTGCAGGGCAGCTATCTCGCAGGCGTATATTACCCGGACAAGACCAGGGTAGGGTGGTGGAAAAACGGGTATCCCCTTTATTTTGCAAAAGTGCTGAATGCCTGCAACTGGATAGGCATAGACGTTCGGATCGGCGGGGAAGTGCTGGACCTGCATACCGGCGTGGTGGAGGCGTTTACCCGGGAGCTGGACATGAAGTGCGGCCTGCTGTCGCGGAATGTATTGTTTGCGCTGCCTTCAGGCCGCAGGGTCAGGATTTCTTCCCGGCGGTTTGTCAGCATGGCCGATGAGGAAGCAGGCGCGGTCCGGTACAGCATCACGCTCGAAGGTTTTGATGAACAGGTGACGGTGGTCCCGTATCTCGACGGCAATGTCAGGAACCGGGATGCCAACTACGACGAAACCTTCTGGGAGGAGCTGAAAAGAGAGGTGTTGCCTGCTTCCGGCCTGCTCATGATGCAGACGAAGCCCAATCCTTACGGAGTCGAGCAGTTCCAGGTCGTGACCGGGATGAAATTCGAACTTTCGGTGGGAGGGAAAAGATACGCTGCGGCCCCCGAGCCGGTGGACCGGGAGAAGTATGTGGCAGGCAGGGTGCAGGTCGCCCTGAGGAGCGGGGAAACGCTCACGGTGGATAAACTGGCGGTAAACCTTACCTCGCAGAACCATGCGGCCGGCCTGCTGTTCGGTAAGGCCGGCCGGCGCCTGGAGGAGGTGGCCGAAAAGGGGTTTGACAGGATGTCGTCGGAGCACGCGGAGGCCTGGGCGCTGAAGTGGCGGCAGAGCGACATCGGCATCGAAGGGGATGTCGCCGCCCAGCAGGGAATCAGGTTTAACATTTTCCACCTCGAGCAGACCTATTCCGGCCGGGACGACCGGCTGAATATCGGGCCGAAGGGATTTACCGGTGAAAAATACGGCGGGAGCACCTACTGGGATACGGAGGCGTATTGCCTGCCCTTTTACCTGTCGGCGTCCCCGCAGGACGTGAGCCGCAACCTGCTTATCTACCGCTACCGGCATTTGCAGAAGGCGATGGAAAATGCACAGAAGCTGGGCTTCGGAAAAGGTGCGGCGCTGTATCCCATGGTGACGATGAACGGCGAGGAATGCCACAACGAGTGGGAGATCACCTTTGAGGAGATTCACCGCAACGGGGCCATTGCCTATGCCATCTACGATTATATCCGTTATACCGGGGACGAAGGCTACCTGGCCGAATACGGGCTGGAAGTGCTGATCGCTATTTCACGTTTCTGGCAGCAGCGCTTTAGCTGGTCGGAGGCGAAGCGGCAGTTTGTGATGCTGGGAGTCACCGGTCCGAATGAGTACGAGAACAACGTAAACAACAACTGGTACACCAATTATATCGCAAACTGGACGCTGAAGTATACCCTGCAGGCCATTGATGCTGTCCGGGCCGCCGACCCGGGCCGCTGGGCGACCATAGCCCGGCTGCTGGATTTCGACGAGCAGGCTGAACGCCCCGCCTGGGAAGAAATCCTGGGCAATACTTTTTTCCCGGTGGACCGTGAACGCGGCGTTTTTCTCCAGCAGCAGGACTTCCCGGACAAGGAGCTGCTCACTGTCGACCAGGTCGCCGCGCATCTTCCGCTGAACCAAAACTGGTCATGGGACCGGATATTGCGCTCCTGTTTTATCAAGCAGGCCGATGTCCTGCAGGGGCTGTATTTTTTTGAAGACGACTTCGACCTGGAAACGATCCGGCGCAATTTTGCATTTTACGAGCCGATGACCGTTCACGAGTCCTCGCTTTCTCCCTGTGTGCATTCCGTGCTGGCGTCCCGGCTGAGGCTGCGTGAAAAGGCCTACGAAATGTACCTGCGTACCGCCAGGCTCGACCTGGACAACTACAACCACGATACGGAGGACGGGCTCCACATTACATCGATGGCCGGCACCTGGATGAGCGTTGTGAAGGGATTTGCCGGGCTGCGCGTGACCGGCGACCGGCTTTCCCTGGATCCCTACATCCCGGACCATTGGGCGTCCTACAACTTCAGGATCGGTTTCAGGGGAAGCTGGCTGAAAGTGACGGTACTTAAGGACAAGGTAGAGGTCGAGCTGACCGCCGGAAGCCCCCTCCAACTGCGGGTGAACGGGGAGATCCGTACAGTGGGATAGGAAAGCCGGTCCGAAAATGCTGTCTTCCTGCCACTGCAATGTCACCGGCTGAATTTGGGGGTTTTGGAAATCTTTGCCTAACTTAGACCGTTGAAATCAATTGGCAGAATCGATTTTGTCGGGTTATCGGGTTATAGGACTGGTTGTTTTAGGTCTGATTCTGAACGGATATTCCTTTTCGGTATCGGCTCAGGATTTTCGTCTCTGCCAGGACCTTTTGGCCAAGGTACTTCCCGTTTTCAACAGGGCTTTCGAAGAAAACAACCTCTCCCTCCTGGGTAGCCCCGAATACCGGCGCAATGTTCATGAGCTGGAAAAAGCCTTTCGACTGTACCACCGCGCCTACTACCTGCCTGAAGATTCCTTACGGAAAGCCAACAACGAGGCCGTGATCACGGCCCTGTATGGCAATTTTCAGAAATCGCTTCACCTGATTACGGCGTACGGCCCTGTGGCCGCGGAGCCCGTGATGGTTTACAATACCGGGCTGGCGTACCTGCTCAACGATCAGCCGGAGGCGTCCAGGCAGTTTTTTTCGGCGGCTTCGGGTACCGGGTCGGCTTCGCTGAATACGTTGGTGTCATGGGGAAGGGAGCCGGACCGCGGGCAGGCCATGGCCTTTGCGCAGACAGGAGCCGTACAAAACCCCGATGGAAAATGGGAGTACAACCGCGGTATGCTGCTGAAGATGGACGGCCGTTTTGAGGAGGCGGTGACCGACCTTACCGCGGCGCTGAAGCATAAGGACCTGCTGGCTTACCGGCTGCAAAGGGGAGATCTGCTGGTGCACCTGGGAGAGGAGAAGCGGGCGGTGTCGGATTTTGAAAGGATGGTTGATCTCCATCCGAAAGCGCAGATCCGCTATGCCCATGCGCTGCTCACGCTAAATAAATTTGAGGAGGCCCGGCAGGTATTCGACCGGTATATGGCCAGCCCGGACCGGCAGTTCAGGGCACATGCTTACCTGGGTATGGGACATGCCTTTTACGGGCTCGGCAAGATGACGGAGGCCAAAAGATATTATACACTCGCCTCGAAATCGTCCCTGACGGAAAAGACGGCCAAATGCGGGCTGGGCAACGTGATGCTCTCCGAACATTATTATACTTCTGCGCGGAACATTTTCGATCGCCTGATCCAGCAGGATCCCGGGTACCTGTCTGCCTACCTGGGAAGGGCCGTTGCCTATTACGGCCTGAAGCGATACGATGAGGCCCTTACCGATTTCAGCGCAGCTCAACCCCTGATCAATGCGGAAAGCAGGCAGCAGGCAGATGTTTTCGTAAGCCGGGGCTATACCTACTACTACCTGGGGGATAAGGGGAAAGCCCTGGCAGATTTCGAGACGGCGCTGAAGCTGGATCCCGCCCGTTACGAGGCGCTGGCAGGCAAGAGCAGCATACTGATCGATCAGAAGAGATTTTCCGACGCCGGTACTTTCCTGAGCGCCGCGCTGAAATACGAGAAAGGGTACGACCGGATGTGGAGCAATTACGGCAACCTGCTGCTTCATTTCGATATGTACCAAAAGAGCCGTGAAGTATTTTCCAGGGCCCTTCGCCTGAACCCCGGCAACCTGAAAGCACAGAACGGCCGGGCCATCGGTTTGCTGGAAAGCGACCAGATGGATAAGGCGATCGTTATTTTCGACAGCCTGATCAAGCGCAATCCGGGTGTGCCCTACCTGTACAACAACAGGGGGATCGTGCAGGCTTACCTGGGCAATCGCCATGAGCAGGAGCAGGACAGCAGGCGGTCGGACGAGCGGTACCGGATGGCTTTCCAGGACTTCCGGACGGCCATGGAAAAGGATCCGCATCGGAAGTTCTATCATGTCAACGAAGGTAACGTATATAGGTACTGGCAGAAGTACGAGGAAGCGCGGCAAAGCTACCAGGCTTACCAGGATAAGAGTGCGATCAACAATACCGGGGTCATGTACGCGGGGCTTAACAATGATACGGACGCCAGATATTACCTCGGTGTGGCCATGAAGCTCGATTCGGTACACAGGGTTTTTAAATACAACCTGGCCATGCTGATGAAAAACAGGCCGGGTAAAGCGCCGCGCGCATGGGCTTCCAGCAGCAACCGCAACGCGTATTCCGACATCAGCATCAAGTACAGCCTGGATGGCTTTGTGACGATATACCTGTACGATTATGAGTACGACCCGCTGTTTTTCCCGGGCAGGCATTTTCTGCCGTTACCCGCCGGCAGGTTCGGGGAAGACTACCTGATCCCTCATTTTGACTTCGGGCA
>JBEBSO010000016.1:0-16705 GCA_040394275.1 Telluribacter sp. | reverse complement strand
CTTATCCTGACGGCCGAAAAGCAGGTGGCCCTGATGGATTCCATCAAAAAAGATTCCCTGGTCAGGGGAGATATCGAAACCACCGTCGCGTATACGGCTGAGGACTCCATCATCACGGATGTCGAAAAAAGAGAGGTGCACCTGTACGGGAAAGCCGAGGTAAAATACGGCAATATCCAGCTTACCGCCAACTATATCCGGCTCAACTGGACGCTGAATGAGCTGTACGCCATAGGCACCTACGACTCGACAGAGAAAAAAATGGTGGGTGAGCCGGTCTTCCAGGACGGCGGAGAAAGCTACAATACCAACGAGATACGCTACAATTTCAAAACCAAGAAAGGGATCATCCACGGGGTGATCACCCAGCAGGGAGAGGGCTTTATTCACGGGACCAAAGTGAAGCGGGATGCGGAAGGCAACGCCTACATGATGGGCAACATGTATACCACCTGCAACCTGGAACACCCCCATTTTTATATTAATTCCCGGAAGATAAAAATGGTAAACAACAAGCAGATTATCTCCGGCCTGTTTAATATCGTCGTCAACGATGTCCCGCTTCCCCTGGGACTTCCGTTTGGCTTTTTCCCGATCCCCAAAAACAAGGAGAGCGGTACGTCCGGCATCATTTTCCCGCAGTACGGGGAAGAGCCCAACGGCAGGGGCTTCTACCTGAGGAACGGGGGATACTACTTCGCCATCAGCGAATACGTCAACGCGGTGCTCACCGGCCAGATTTACTCTACCGGCAGCTGGGGCCTCGGTATCGGGTCCACCTACTCCAGCAGGTACCGCTACAACGGCAACTTCGCCTTCAACTATAACCGGAACTTCTCGGGCGACGAAATCGACAAGCTGCTCAAAAGGGACGCCCGCAATGATTTCAGCCTTACCTGGTCGCATACCCCGAAGGCAAGGGGCAGCTCCACATTTTCGGCGAACGTGAACATTGCCAGCAACAGCTTCAACAACTACAACGCGGAAAGCACGCAGAAATACATCTCCAATGTAGCAAGCTCATCGGTACAGTACAATAAATCCTTCGGGCAGCTGGCCAGGGCAGGCGCCTCTTTCCGGGTCAACCAGAACTTCGGGCAGCTCAACCAGCAGACCGGTCGCCGGTCGGGGGGGAAAACCGACGTCTCCACAGATTTCAGCTTCGGGATAAGCCAGTTTGCCCCCCTGGCGTTTAACGGGGCGACAGGCCGCTGGTATGAAAGCTTCCGGCTGGGCCTGGATTTCAGCGGAAGCTACGGGTTTACCAACGTGCTGAGCAGGATCGATACCTCCTACAGCACGCTGAGATTTAAAATTGCAAACCCGGTCGACTCCGCGCGCAGCCGGGGGGACGTGGTACTGCCTTTCAACGGGGAAAATCTTTCGCCCATTCTCGGCGATGCGAAGTTTACCGGACGGTACTCCATCCCCATTGCCCTTCCCAATTTCAAGATCCTGAAATTCATCAATTTCACGCCGGGGATCGGCCTGCAGGGCGAAGTGTTTACCAAACAGTTTTCCTATACCTATCTCGGCGAAAACACCATCCGCATCGATACGCTCAAACAGCTGGGCACGGAGTACTCCTACTCCTTCAGCGCCGGGATGAACACCCGTTTTTACGGGATATTCCATTCGCGTATGGGACGGCTCGAAGCGCTGCGGCATACGGTTGTCCCCTCGCTGTCTTTCTCGTACACTCCTGACTTCACGAGTGATCAGTTCGGGTTTTATCAGAAAGTACAGATAGACGACCAGGGAACGGAGCGCACTTTTTCGAGGTTCAGGGGGATCAACAACACCGGGGGGAACGGCCGGGCCTCCGGCGTGGTCAGCTTCAGCCTCAACAATATGGTCGAAATGAAACTGAAAGCCAAAAGCGATACGGCCTCCGTCCAGTCTACCAAAGTGTCCCTTCTCGACAACTTAGGCGTAAACGGAAGCTACAACCTCATCGCCGACTCCCTCAACCTCTCCAATATCTCCGTCAATGCCAATACCCGGCTGGGGAAGAACCTCAATTTCAACTTCAACATGAACTTTGACCCTTATATCTATATCCGGGATCCACAGTTTCCCGGCAATACCACTGGTATAAGAGTCAACAGGTATGCCATCGCCAACGGGCAGGGGCTGGCCAGGCTGCAGAATATCAACATGTCCCTGAGCACCAGCTTTTCGCCCGGGCAAAAGAAAAGGAACACGCCTCAGAACGTAGAGAAGACCGGCCTGCCCGCCGAGCAGCTGGAAGCCATCGACCGCAACCCCCAGATGTATATTGATTTTGAAATGCCCTGGTCCATCAACCTGAGCTACAACTTCGGGTGGACCAAAACGGGGCTGGCGGGCAGTAATGTCGTACAGGCCGTCACTTTCAACGGGGACCTCAGCCTGACCCCTAAATGGAAGGTGAGCGTCAACTCCGGGTTTGATTTCGCTGCGCTCAGGCCGTCGATCACCCAGCTTAATATCCACCGGGATCTCCACTGCTGGGACATGAGCCTGAGCTGGACCCCCTTCGCAGGCAGCGCGATCCGGGCAAGCAACTACAACTTCACCATTAAGGCGAGATCCTCCATCCTGCAGGATCTCAAGCTGACCCGCCGCAGATCGTTCTACGATTCGGGCGGATACTGACCGGCTATTCCTTCCTGAGCGAAGAACGGGCCGAATCCGCCACCGCTCTCCGGACCACCTCCCCCTTCAGGTAAAGGGTGATGCTGGGGGACTCGGCATTGCTCAGCACGGTGAGCGGCTTTACAAAAGCATTCAGACCGGCTGCATCATACGTGGCGCTGATCACGCCGGTCTGCCCGGGCAGCACGGGTTCCCTGCTAAAATCCGGCGTCGTGCACCCGCAGGAAACCTCCACTTTGCTGATAACGACCGGGTCCGTGCCGGTGTTCCTGAAAACAAAAGTGTGCGTGACAGGTTTCCCCTGCTCGATCTTCCCGAAATTGTGGGATTCTTCCTTAAACTTCATGACCCCCTTCTGCGCGTGGGAAGAGATAGCGACCAGGCCGAGAACCAAAGTGACAAAAAATATTTTCCTCATACACCGGGCAAAATTATGTTACCAAAAAAGAGAAATCCGCCTCTTAATTCTATAATAAAATCAAAAATTCGTCCAAATATTATCCAATAATATCGAATTTCCGGCAAAATCTCATCGGGTCCCCGATTTTTGAGCCGCTAAAAATTTGTCCTATTTTTGTCGGTAATAAGAGGAATAAGCCCTAAATTGACATTCATTACTGTAAGGCACATTCTTTAAGACTCTATGTTTTTTAACGAAACTCTAACCGAAAATAGCGCATTCACCCGAGAAACCGTCCTGGAACATTACAGGATTGTTTCGGAGAGCAGGCAGGTAAGCCTGCTGGGCAGGAGGGAAGTGATGGGAGGAAAGGCTAAGTTTGGTATTTTTGGAGACGGCAAGGAGTTGGCACAGGTAGCGCTGGCACAAGTGTACCGCAAAGGCGACTTTCGCTCCGGCTATTACAGGGACATGACTATTGAAGCTGCGGTCGGCAACCTGACCTGGCAGCAGATCTTTGCACAGATTTACGCACATGCGGATCTCTCCCACGAACCGCACACCGGGGGCAGATCCATGACCGGGCATTTCGCTACGAGGCTGCTCGACGAAAACGGGAAATGGAAGGACCAGACCCAGCTATACAACTCGATCTGCGACATTTCTCCCACAGCGGGTCAGATCCCGCGCTCTGTCGGCCTGGCGTATGCCTCCAAGATTTACCGCGAAAACCCCGAACTGGCGCACATGGACCTTTTTTCGCACCACGGCGACGAAGTGGTGTTCGCTACGGTCGGGGATGCTTCCACCTCGCAGGGTATGTTCTGGGAAACCATGAACGCAGCGGGGGTATTGCAGGTCCCGCTGGTCATGTCCATATGGGACGACGGCTTCGGCATCTCGGTCCCGGTGGAGTACCAGACCACCAAGGGAAGCATATCCAAAGCGCTCGGCGGGCTGCAGCGGAATGAAGACGGTCCGGGAATAGAAATATTTACAGTGAAAGGCTGGGATTACCCGGCGCTTATGGAAACCTACAGGGCCGCCGCAGCACTCGCGCGCGAAGAGCATGTGCCTGTGCTGGTCCACGTCGAGGAGCTCACCCAGCCGCAGGGACACTCCACTTCGGGATCTCACGAAAGATACAAAAGCAAGAAAAGACTGGCCTGGGAGGCAGAGTTTGACTGCAACCGGAAGTTCAGGGAATGGATCCTGGACAACGAGTTTGCGTCAGAAGACGAGCTGGACGCGATCGATGCCACCGCCAGGCTCACGGCCAAAAAGGCCCGGGATGCCGCCTGGAAAGCCTACCGCGAAGAGCTTGACGCAGAGGAAAAGCAGGTAAAGGGGCTCCTCGATAAAGTAATCGCGGAGAGCCGGGAGGGATCCGTCCTGACCCGGATCAAAGCCGACATCGGGAAGCTGTCCTACTCTATCCGCAGGGATTTCATTACCGCCGCCCGGAAGGCCCTTCATATCACCACCCGGGAATCCATCCCGGCCAGGGAGGAGCTCAGGAGCTGGCTGCAGCAGGAGCTGTCCGCAAACGAAAGGAGATTCAGCTCCCACCTGTACAGCGAATCGGACGAATCGCCGCTGCGCGTCAAGCCGGTTCCGCCTTCCTATCATGCCGGCAGCCCCACCGTAGACGGGCGCGAGGTCATCCGCTCATTTTTCGACGGGCTGTTCCGGCGCGATCCCCGCGTCGTGGCACTTGGAGAGGATATCGGTCTTATCGGCGACGTAAATCAGGGCTTTGCAGGGCTACAGGAGAAATACGGGGAAATCAGGATCACAGACACCGGTATCCGGGAAACCACCATTATCGGTCAGGGCATCGGCATGGCCATCCGCGGGCTCAGGCCCCTGGTCGAGATACAGTATTTTGACTATACCTATTATACACTGGCGACGCTTACCGATGACCTCGCGTCGCTCCTTTACCGTACCGTGGGAGGACAAAAATCCCCGGTCATCATCCGGACACGCGGCCACCGCCTGGAAGGGATCTGGCATTCGGGCTCTCCGGTAGGAACCATGCTGAGCAGCCTGAGAGGCCTTCATGTGGCAGTCCCGCGCAATTTCACCCAGGCGGCCGGCCTCTACAACACCCTCTTCAAGGGGGATGACCCTGCCCTGGTGATCGAGCCGCTGAACGCCTACCGGCTGAAGGAAACCCTTCCCGATAACCTGGATACCCTCTGCGTGCCGCTGGGTGAGCCGGAAGTCCTGAGACAGGGAACCGACCTGACCATTGTAACGTACGGCTCCATGTGCCGGATTGTTATGGAAGCTGCCGCCCAGCTGGCGGAAGCGGGCATAGAAACGGAGGTAATCGATGTGCAGACACTGCTTCCTTTCGACATACGGCATACCATCGCAGCATCCGTCAAAAAGACCAACCGGGTTATTTTTGCGGACGAGGACGTGCCCGGAAGCGCTTCCGCCTACATGATGCAGCAGGTACTGGAAGGCCAGAAGGCTTACAGGTGGCTTGATTCCGCCCCGCAGACCATCGCCGCAAAGCCTCACCGGCCGGCCTATGGCTCCGACGGGGATTATTTCTCCAAACCCAATGTAGAGGATGTATTTGAAAAAGCCTACCGGCTGATGTCGGAGGCCCGGCCGGACCGGTTCCCTGAGCTCTGCTAAGGGGCCTGCCCCTCCCACCAGCGGGAAGCCGGGTAATGGCTGCCTACCATGATTTTTTCGCCGATCATCGGTGTGGTAATCTGCTGATCAAGATCGGCGGCCGCCTTCGATACCCGTCGGATGGGTTCGTCCCAGGCGTGCATGCCCAGCTGAAATTTAGCCCAGTGAACGGGAAACAGCACCCGGGCCTTCAGGTCAATGGCGGCCTGCACGGTCTGCTCCGGGAACATGTGTATATCCGGCCAGTACTTTCCGTACTGACCGCTTTCAAGAATGGCCATATCGAAAGGCCCGTATCTGGCGCCGATGTCGGCAAAATGCCCGTCATAGCCGGAATCTCCGCCCAGGTACAGGCTATACCCTCCCGCCTGCAGCACGAAGGATGACCAGAGCGTCTCTCCCCGCCGTATTCCCCTGCCCGAAAAATGCCTCGCCGGCGCAGCCACAAACCTGAAGCCGTCCAGGCCGGTATACTCTTCCCACCAATCCAGCTCAACGATGCGCGCCTTGGCCACTCCCCAGTATTCAAGATGAGCACCTACACCGAGGGACGTAATAAAGAGGGTCTTCCCCGCGGCATGGTCCTTTATAAAGTCATAGTCCAGGTGGTCGTAATGGTCGTGCGTAATCACGATCACGTCGGCGGCAGGCAGGTCGGCCGACCGGTATACCGCCGTCCCCTCAAACCTCTTTGCCCCGAATATGCTGACCGGCGATACCCGTTCCCCGAAAACCGGGTCCACCAGGATCACTTTCCCGCTGATCCTGATCAGGTAGGAGGAATGCCCGAACCACGTCACCTCCGGTGCACCGGAAACTGCCGGCATGCGTAGATCCTCCCGGACCGAGGGCAATATTACCGGCGGGATCCCGAGCTTGTCCTGTTTGAAAATAAATTCGTAGAACAACCTGAGAAAGCTCACATCCCGGGACTGTACGTGGGTCTCGCTCAAATTCCGGAAGCTTCCTTCCTTATAATGAGGCGACCGGAGTACCCTGGCCAGTCTTTCCCCCGAAGGAGCCTTTCCAAATTGCGGCTGCTGCAGGAGCAGGTAGACCGACCCGGCCAGCATACCTACCACCACCAAAATCGAAATCATGACGTTCCTTATTTTTTTTATCATGCGATGCTTCAAAAATGATCCATTGATCCGCGACAAATATCTTCAAATTGATTTCGTTTGCTGCACTTTCCCCGCATTAATTTTTTATAATCCGCCGGCGGATTCCGGCCCCGGAGCGCCGCGTTTTTTAAAGGAACACCCTGCTTTCTTACCTTCAATCCGTTAAATTGCATGCGGTATCGCGCCGGGGCGTTCCGTCACTGGTCCGGGCACCGTCTCCAAGGCCTCCGGCTGCGCTTCAAAAACCGCTTATATTATGCCACTGAACCAACAAAAACTTACCCCGGGTCAACGCTTTAAGCTCGCGATGGCCGAAGAGTCACCGCTCCAGATCACCGGCACCATCAATGCCAACCACGCGCTGCTGGCTACCCGGGCCGGGTTTAAAGCCATCTACCTGTCCGGGGGCGGAGTGGCAGCCGGCTCGCTCGGGGTTCCGGATCTCGGGATCACCACACTGGAAGACGTCCTCACGGATGTCCACCGCATTACAAATGTGGTGGATACTCCACTCCTGGTCGATGTGGATACCGGCTTCGGCCCTTCCGCCTTCAACGTGGCACGAACCGTAAAGTCGCTGATCAAGGCTGGCGCAGCCGCACTGCATATTGAAGACCAGGTGGGCGCCAAGCGCTGCGGCCATCGCCCGGGCAAAGAGATCGTCAGCAGCGGGGAGATGTCCGACCGGATCAAGGCCGCCGTGGATGCGCGGACGGATGAAGACTTTGTCATCGGGGCCCGGACGGATGCGCTGGCAAGTGAAGGGCTTGACCTGGCGCTCGAAAGGGCTGTTGCCTATAAGGAAGCCGGCGCCGACTTCATATTTGCCGAAGCGGTACTTGAACTCTGGCAGTACCGGCGGTTTGCGGAGGCCACCGGGCTCCCGGTCCTGGCCAACATTACCGAGTTCGGTATGACTCCCCTGTGGACCGTCAGCGAGCTGCGTGAAGCGGGCGCCCGCCTGGTGCTGTATCCCTTATCCGCTTTCCGGGCCGCCAACAAAGCTGCCCTTCACGTCTACGAGGTGCTCAGGAACGAGGGCACCCAGCAGAGCGTAATCCCTGACATGCAGACCCGGAGCGAGCTATACGAGAGCATCGGCTATATGGAATTTGAACAAAAACTTGACCGGCTTTTCCGGAAAAAATGAACGGGCGTCCCGGGCATATCGATCCGGCCGGCCCCCTCAACCCAACCAAAAAAAGTAACGCTATCACCATGAATGAACCGCTGGTAACCAAACCAAAAAAAAGTGTTGCGCTTTCAGGCGTCGCCGCAGGAAATACCGCCCTCTGCACGGTAGGGCGGAGCGGGAATGACCTCCATTACCGGGGATACGACATACTGGACCTCGCCGGGCAGGCAGAATTTGAAGAAACGGCCTACCTGCTGATCCACGGCAAGCTGCCGAACATCCCGGAGCTGAAAGCCTACAAAACCCGCCTGCGCTCCCTGCGCGGGCTGCCGCAGGTGGCCCGGAAAGTGCTGGAGCAGATCCCTCCCCATGCACATCCCATGGATGTGCTCCGGACCAATCCCTCCGTACAGGGAACACTCGCACCGGAAAAGGAAGACCACCCGGCAGCCGGCGCCAGAGACATTGCCGACAAGCTGCTCGCTTCGTTCTCCTCGGCAATGCTGTACTGGTTTCACTTCAGTCACCACGGCAGGCGCATCGACGTGGAGACAGACGATGATTCGGTAGGAGGGCACTTCCTGCACCTGCTCCACGGCCGGCAGCCCTCCGGATTGTGGGATAAATCCATGCACATCTCGCTCAATCTTTACGCAGAGCACGAGTTTAATGCAAGCACGTTTACCGCCCGGGTCATTGCAGGCACGGGGTCGGATATGTATGCTTCGGTAACCGGCGCCATCGGCGCGCTGAGAGGCCCCAAGCATGGCGGGGCCAACGAGGTCGCCTTTGACATTCAAAGCAGGTACGGCTCCCCGCAGGAAGCAGAAGACGACATCCGGAAGAGGCTGGAAAGAAAGGAAGTGATCATCGGGTTCGGACACCCCGTATATACGATCTCCGACCCCAGGAACAAAGTAATCAAAGAGGTGGCCCGGCAACTTTCGGAAGAGGCCGGCGACATGCGGCTGTATGACATAGCCGGGCGCCTGGAAACGGTAATGTGGAACGAGAAAAAGATGTTCCCGAACTTGGACTGGTTTTCGGCGGTATCCTATCACCGGATGGGCATACCTACCTCCTTCTTCACCCCATTGTTTGTGATAAGCCGCATCACCGGCTGGAGCGCTCATGTGATCGAGCAGCGGGAGGACGGAAAGATCATCCGGCCCGGTGCCCACTATACCGGTCCCGACAGCAGGCCGTTCGTCCCCATCCGGGACAGGCCCTGAACCGCCGATACCTATCCCCGGAGGCTGCTTTCTGACAGGCAGCCTCTTTTTCCGGCACCAATAAAAGCAGGAAAAATTACGGGAACCAAAAGCACTGCAGGTAGGGCAACCTTATCCCCGGGACGGGCCAGGCTACAGCGTGACCCCGTCGGGCGAAGCTTCCCGTTGTTGCGGCAAAGGCTGCTCATACATCATCTGAGGTTCTCCCAGCAGCTCTACTTTGGTGACGAAATATTTGGTATCGCCGTTCCAGGGAAAAACAAAGAACTTCTGCTCGTAAGTGAGCGAAACCCGGTGGCCAGTATCAATGGCCCTCTGCAGATTTTTGATGGCCTCTTTGTTGCTGGCGCTGACAGAAAAATCCCACTGCGTCGCGTTGAGCGTCCCCTCTCCTTCATAAAGCCCGCCCATTTTCAGCTCCCCTTCATAGGTTTTGAAGATATATCCCTTCTTGCTGAGACGGATAATAAATCCTCCCCGCTTACCTTCGCTGTAGTAGCCGAAAGACAAATAACCAAGGATCCCGAATACAAGGACCAGAAACAGGAAAAGATAAACCCACTTGCGCATAGTCGTGAAGCTTTTAGAGTCTGCTGCTAATCAGAGAGGGCATTTGACAACCTCCCAGACAAATGTACAAAACCTTATTAAAAAACAAAACACCGGCCAATCGGGGATATATTGCTATTTTTGCACTCCAACCAGCACGCGGAAAAATGCCGGGCCACTGCTTTGAAACCATTTGCTTTAAAAACGGGCAGCTCCTGAATCTCGGGAGACATGAGTACCGTCTCAACCGGACCAGGCGCCTGCTCTGGGGCGCGCAGGATTTCCTGTCGCTACAGCACCTGGTCATTCCCCCCGGGCACCCGGACGAACCTGTTTACAAATGCCGGGTAACCTACAGCCGCGAGATCGAAACGATAGAATGGGAACCTTACCTGAGACGCGAGGTCTCGTCGCTCAGGCTGGTGACGGACAACACCATTTCCTACGATCATAAGTTTAAAGACCGCAGCCGGATTCAGCTGCTGGCCGCCCGAAAAGAAGGTTGCGATGACGTGCTGATCGTCAGGAACGGCCTGGTTACCGACACTTCCATCGCCAACGTGGCCTTCTTTGACGGGCTCGGATGGATTACGCCCGATCAGCCGCTCCTCCCGGGCACCCAACGGGCCCGCCTGCTCGGGATGGGGACAATCCGTGAAGAAGCCGTCCACGTCTCAGCGCTCGACCGGTTTACTGCGCTCAGGATCTTCAACGCGATGATCCCCTGGGAAGATGCCCCGACACTGCATCTTCCCCACGCGCTGCGGAAATAGTAGGCGCCGATGCATAAAAAATATGATTATTCCAATTTATTCAAAAGGGTTAGGAAACAGATTCTTAATTTTACCGTATTCACCAAAAAAACATTTCCATGCTGACGCAAACGCTTTCCCCGGTGTTCTACATTATTGATTTTGACAGTACCTTCACCAAAGTGGAAGGACTTGACGAGCTCGCCCGGATCTCGCTTGCAGGGAATCCCGACCAAGATAAAATCGTGGGTCAGATCCGTGACCTGACGGACAAGGGGATGAACGGGGAAATTTCTTTTAGTGAAGGACTTAAGCAGCGGATCGGCCTGCTGTCCGCCAACAGGGAGCACCTGGACCTGCTCATCGATTTCCTCCATACCAAAGTTTCCGATTCCTTCAGGAGAAACAGGGCTTTTCTCACCGAAAATTCGGACCGTATTTATATTATTTCCAGTGGATTCAGGGAATTCATCCTGCCTATCGTTACCGAGCTCGGTATCAACCCCGACCATGTTTTCGCTAACGAATTCCGGTTTGATGACAAGGGACATATCACCGGCATCGACGAGCACAATGTACTTTCTGAAGATGGAGGGAAGAAGAAGCTCCTGAAAAGCCTGCAGCTTTCGGGTGACATTTACGTCATCGGCGACGGCTATACGGATTACGAGCTCAGGGAGTCCGGGCTTGCCAACCGCTTCTACGCGTTCACCGAAAACGTGGAGCGTCCGAAAGTCATGGCGGTCGCCGATCACATCGCCGGCTCGCTGGACGAATTCCTGTATCACAACAAGCTCAACCGGAGCCAGTCTTACCCGAAAAGCATGATCAAGGTGCTGCTGCTGGAAAACGTGCACCCCGTAGCGGTCAAAGCCTTCGAAGACGAAGGTTTTAACGTAGAGTTTATCAAAGGGGCCCTGGACGAGGAAGAGCTTTGCAGGAAAATAAAGGACGTGTCCATTATCGGGATCAGGTCCAAAACCATGATCACGGCCAGGGTACTGGAGCACGCCAACCGGCTTATGGCCATCGGCGCCTTTTGTATAGGCACCAACCAGATAGATCTCCAGGAAGCGACCAAAAAAGGTATCGCCGTCTTCAACGCTCCCTACTCCAACACCCGTTCGGTAGTGGAGCTGGCGATAGGGGAGATGATCCTCCTGATCCGCAATATCGTTTCCAAAAGCAATAAAATGCACGAGGGCATCTGGGACAAATCCGCTAACGGAAGCTACGAGATACGCAACAAAACACTCGGACTGGTCGGGTACGGCAGCATAGGCACCCAGCTCTCGATCGTAGCCGAAGCCCTGGGCATGCACGTCTATTTTTACGACATCGTAGACAAGCTGGCCATCGGCAACGCCAAAAAAGTGAAATCCCTCGATGAGCTGCTGGCCATCTCCGACGTGATCAGCCTGCATGTGGACGGCCGCAAGCACAATATGCTGATGTTCGGAAAACGGGAGTTCGGCCTGATGAAGGACGGCGTCATCTTCCTGAACCTGTCCAGGGGGCACGTGGTGGACATCGGGGCGCTCGCCGACGCCGTCAAAAGCGGGAAAGTAGCCGGCGCGGGGATCGATGTGTTTCCGAAAGAACCCAAAACCAACGATGAGCAGTTCGAAAGCGAGCTGAAGGGCCTGGACAACGTGATCCTGTCTCCGCATGTCGGCGGAAGCACAGAGGAAGCCCAGGAAAATATCGGTCATTTTGTCCCCGGCAAACTCCTCGAATACATCAACAACGGCAGCACCTATGCCAGCGTAAACTTCCCGGAAGTACAGCTTCCGCAGCTCAACAACTCGCACAGGCTCCTGCATATTCATGCCAACGTGCCGGGGATCATGGCAAAGCTGAACAGCATCTTTGCCAAATACAACATCAACATCACCGGCCAGTACCTCAAAACAAACGAGACGATAGGATACGTGATCGTCGACATTGCCAAGGGCTATACCGCCGAGTTTATACAGGAATTGAAAGAAATAGAAGGCACGATCCGTTTCCGGATGCTCTACTAGCACCGGACCCCCCCTACCCGACACCAGGCAGATGAATACGTATTTTACCCCGGGCCCGGCCCAGCTGTTCCCGACTTTTGAGCGGCACCTGAAGGACTTTGTTGAAAAGCAGCTGGGTTCCGTCTCCCACCGCAGCGGCGTCTACCGTGACCTGCACCGTCACACGGTGGAGCAGCTCCGCGAGCTCCTCCGTATCCCCGAAAGCCACCAGGTGTGTTTCCTGGGATCTGCCTCGGAAACCTGGGAAAGGATACTGCTGAATTGCGTGGAGCATGAGAGCTTCCACCTGGTCAACGGCTCCTTTTCAAGGAAATTTTACGACTATGCGCTGGCACTGCACAAGCATGCCACCTGTTTTGAAAAGCCCCTGGGCGAAGGCTTTGCCTTCAGGGAAATCACCGTGCCGGAATACGCGGAGGTCATCGCGGTGGTGCATAACGAAACAAGCTCAGGCGTACAGATGCCCGTGACCGATATCCACAGGCTGGCCAAAGCCCATCCGGGCAAGCTGGTGGCCGTTGACATGGTGTCCTCGGCGCCCTACCCTGACCTGGACTTCGGCCTGATCGACATGGCCTATTTTTCCGTGCAGAAAGCTTTCGGCCTGCCTGCCGGGCTTGGCGTGTGGATCGTCAGCCACCGGTGCCTCGAAAAAGCCGAAAGCCTGAGGAATAAACCGGGTATCACCATCGGCGGACACCACGATCTTCCCACACTCTGGAAAAACGCCCTCCATTCCGAGACTCCTGCTACACCGAATGTCATGGGGATCTATCTCCTCGGGAAGGTCGCGGAAGATTTCAACCGTACAGGCATCTCGAAGGTGCGGGAAGAAACCGAAGCGAAAGCAGGCATGCTTTATAGCTTCCTCGACAAAAACCCCGAATTCGGGATTTTTGTAAAAGACGCCAGGCTTCGCTCGCAGACAGTCATCGTCGCCGACACCGTCCGGCCTGCTGCGGAAATCATCGGGAAAATAAAGGAAAAGGGGCTGATCATCGGCAGTGGTTACGGGGCCAATAAGGCCGGCCAGATCCGGATCGCCAATTTCCCGGCAGTTTCAACCGAGCAAACCGCCCGGCTGATCGGGGCCCTGAAAAATATCTGACCTTTTTGACCGAATTTCTGTCGGTAAAATCTTCTATACCGTCGTGTCAGAAGCAGGTTTTATCTATTATACGAAGGTGGAGGGAGTTGCTGTTAAACCTTTTCGTTCGAAAGGATTCTAACCCTGGTAAAGACAAACAACTTCCATATGAAACTGCGATCCTATCGAAACCTGTTAGCCCTAAGCCTGTTAAGTCTGGTTTCCTTCATTTCCCCGGCACAATCTTTTACCGTAAAAGGGGTGATGGTTGACAGTACGGACAACAGCGCAGTAATCGGTGCTTATGTCCGGCTGATCCCGGTCAATGACACCCTGGACACCAAAATAGTGGCCACCGATGTGAACGGCAGATTCGAATTCAGCGGCGTCACACCCCGCGCCTACCTGCTCAGGGCTACTTACTTGTCTTACAGCGACTACTTACGCAACATCCGCGTTACAAACGCGAACATCTCGCTGGGCAACCTGCTGCTCAGGCCCGACGCCACCCTCCTGCAGGAGGTGAGAATCGAGGGACAGGCATTTATTTCGACCCAGAAAGGCGATACCACCCAATTCAATGCTGCCGCTTTCAAAACCAACCCGGATGCCACAACCGAGGAGCTGATTTCAAAGATGCCGGGGATTTCCGTCACAAACGGGACCGTAACCGCACAGGGGCAAACCGTACAACGGGTACTCGTGGACGGCAAGCCTTTTTTCGGGGATGATCCCACGCTGGCCCTGAGAAACCTGCCTGCTGAAATTGTGGATAAAATCGAAGTCTTTGACCGGCAATCGGACCAGGCGCAGTTTACCGGCTTCGACGACGGCAATGCACAGAAAACCATTAATATCGTCACGCGGGCCGACCGCAACCGCGGGCAATTCGGCAAGCTGTATGCCGGGTACGGAACCGACGACAGGTATTCGGCCGGCGGCAACATCAACATGTTCGGGAAAGGACACCGGCTGTCTATGGTCGGGCTCGCCAACAACATAAACCAGCAGAACTTCTCCGCGCAGGACATCGCGGGCGTATTGGGGAGTTCCGGTGGCGGCGGCGGCAGAGGAGGACGCGGCGGCGGTGGCGGCGGCGGCGGCAACAACTTCATGGTCGGCCAGCAAAACGGGATCAGCAATACGACTGCTTTCGGTCTCAACTATACCGGCAACTGGAGTGAAAAAACCGAAGTAAGCGCCAGCTACTTTTTTAACCGCGCCAATAACGTCAACAATTCCAGTACAAACCGGCAGACTTTCCTGAAAACAGGCAACCAGTTTTACCAGGAAAACAGCACCCGCAACAACCTGAATTTCAACAACAGGTTCAACATGCGCCTGGAGCATAAATTCGACAAATCGAACTCCATCATATATACGCCTTCCTTCAGCTGGCAGAACAACCAGTCCAACACCGGAAGGGTCGGACTCACTACCCTCGAGGACGCCAGCAAGCTCAACGAGACAAGCAATGAAAGGTACAACCATACGGCGGCTTACAATATCAACAACAGTCTCCTGTACCGGCATGCATTTGCCAAAGTCGGCCGGACTTTTTCGGTCAATGTAAACGCCAATGTTTCCAACCGCAACTCCGACGGTACACTGTACTCCAAAAACATATACTATGTATCGCAGAAAACGCCGGGTGATACCATCGACCAGCAGTCCCAATCCCTGAACAGGGGCATCCAGCTGGGGACCAACCTGAACTATACCGAGCCGGTCGGTAAGTCCGGACAGCTGCAGCTGGGCTATAACCTCTCCGTCAACAACAACAATTCGAACAGCGAAACCTACAACTACGTGGAGCAGGAAGACCGCTACTCGCGCATTGACTCTGTTTTGTCCAACAACTTTGACAACCGGTACGTAACCCAGCGCGCCGGCGCAAGCTACCGCGTGCGGAACCAGACCGGGCTGATGTTTGCCATGGGCGTTGACTTCCAAAGCGCCGGACTGTACAGCCAGCAGCTGTTCCCGGGGAGAAACAAGGTGGACCAGACTTTTACCAATGTCCTGCCCAACATGATGTTGTTTTACCGCAACAACAAAACCGGGAAAAACTTCCGCCTGTTTTACCGCTCGTCCACGCAGCAGCCCTCGATCAACCAGCTGCAAAACGTCGTCAACAACAGCAACCCGCTCTTTCTTACGGCCGGTAACCCGAACCTGAAGCAGGAGCTGAGCCACAACCTGAACTTCAGGTACTCCAAGTCGAGCCAGCAAACCGGCGCCAACTTTTTCGTAGGGGTATCGGGAAGCCTGGTCAGCAACTACATTACCAATTCCACGCTCATCGCAGAGGAGGCCATGGACCTAGGCGGCGGACTCTACCTGGAAAGGGGAGCCCAGCTGACCCGCCCGGTCAACATCAAAGACGGCACAAAAAACCTGAATGCCTTTGTAAACTACGGGTTCCCGATCAAGCCTGTCAAGCTGAACCTCAATCTCAACACCGGGGGAAACTACCGCCGTACGCCCGGTCTGATCAACAACCTGACCAATATTTCCAACAACTACGCCATCAGCCAGGGCATTGTGCTCAGCAGCAACTTCAGCACCAAGCTGGACTTTTCGGTCTCGTTTAACGGGAATTACAACATCGTTGAAAACAGCATCCAGCAAAAATCAAACAACAACTACTTTACCCAGAACACCGGTGCGCGCGTGACCTGGCTGTTCGGCAAAGGCTTTGTCCTGTCCACCGACATCAACAATTCCTCCTACCGCGGGCTGGGAGAAGGGTACAACCAGAGCTTCAATCTCTGGAATGCCAGCTTCGGCAGGAAATTCCTCAAAAACAACAGGGGCGAGCTGAAGCTGATGGTATTCGATATCCTCAAGCAGAACAACAGCATCAGCCGGTCGGTCACCGAGACCTACCAGGAAGACGGGATCAACCGGGTGCTGACCCAATATGCCATGCTCTCGTTTACCTATACGCTGCGTAACTTCGGAGCGCCTGCCAGCAACAACCGTCAGCAAAACGGTGATTTCCCCCGGCGTGAAGGCGGAGGATTCCCCGGCGGCGGAGGAGGCGGCGGCTGGAGAGGCGGAGGAGGAGGATTTGGCGGCGGGGGCGGCTACTAGACGTCAGCGGGACGACC
>JBEBSO010000015.1:0-17096 GCA_040394275.1 Telluribacter sp. | reverse complement strand
ATCGAGATCACGGAAGAGCTTTTCAATACATTCGAGGAAAGCTCCTCCGAAGAGGATTTTATACAGAACGAATCCGAAATCATCCTTCAGAAACGGATACAGCAGCTGCTGGGGCACCTGACCCCGCGGCAAAGGGAGATCATCTACCTGCGATTTTACCAAAACCTGGCTCCGCACGAGATCGCCGACCTGCTGTCGATCAACTCCCAGTCCGTCAGCAATATCATCCAGCGGTCTTTTCTCAAGATAAGGAAAGCCCTCTCCGGCGTGACCTTCCTCCTTTCTCTCGCATCCGGCCTGTGCCGGCTGATGTTTCCCCCGCATTAAAGAAACCACAACAAAAATGAGTATGGCCCTGCGTGCCTGTGTATATGAATATATACAGAGCAACAGTGCATTATGGACAAGAACGGATACGAACTCCTTGAAGAAATTCTCGCAGACCCTTTTTTTCCAAAATGGGCGAGGGGAAAAGCGCCCGAATACGACCGGTATTGGGATAAATGGGCAGGCGGCAGCGCCCGCAAACAGGAAATGCTGGCCATCGCGAAAGGGTTGGTTAAGGCAGTCGGCAGCGAGCCGCTCCGGATGTCTGACGCCTACATCCGGCAAAGGGTGCAGGCCGCCATGGCCCGTTCCATACCACGCAGCGAACCGCCTCCGGAGCATTTCCTCTTCCGCTACGGCCTGAGAATAGCCGCCGGCCTCCTGTTGTTCTGCCTGCTCGGAATTACCCTTTACAGACAGTGGCCGCAAGCCATCTACCAGCTTGGAAGCAATGAGGAAAAGGTCTACCATCCGCTGGTGACGGTCCGGAATACCGGTGAAACGCCCCGCTTCATCCAGCTCGGCGATGGCAGTAACGTGGTTTTGCAGCAGGACGGAGCGCTGCAGTACCCCGCTTCTTTCGCTGCCGGCAAGCGGGAAGTCTTCCTGTCGGGGGAAGCATTTTTCGAGGTAGCCCACGATACCACCGCTCCTTTCTATGTCCACGCCAACGGTGCAGTCACCAAAGTGCTGGGCACGAGCTTTAAAATCAAAGCGCAACCCCATACGCAGACCCTGCACGTCGCCGTAAAAACAGGAAAAGTGGCGGTATTTACGGAAGCGGAGCACAGGGACGGCACACTGAAGAACCACCCGTCGCCTACTTTTCTCACGCGCAACCAGGAAGCGGTATTCGACGTAGTTGAACAGAAACTGAGACGCAGGCAGGATCCGGGCACAGGACTGGCCGCCATGCCCATCGAAAAGCTCAGCTTCCGGTACGATTCCACACCGATCAAAAACGTCCTTCAGGACCTGCAGACTGCCTATGGGGTAAAAATCCTGTTTGATGAAAAGCAGCTTAGTCACTGCAGCATCACCGCGCACCTGGGAGAAGAAGCCCTGATCCAGAAAATTGAATGGATCTGCACCATATTGGAAGCCTCCTACAAACAGGAAGGCAACCAGATCACTATCGATGCCAGGCCCTGCCTGTAACCTGCAATTCTAAACCTTAAACAGCACTGCCTATGAGTTAAGAAAGCTATTATCTCCTGACGAAAGGGTGAATGATGTTGACGCATCATCCACCCGGGCCCGATCTTCCTCTTGCAAAGGAGCCGGGCGTTTTGTCGATTTTTTTTTCGGTCAAAAATCTCTAAAACCTTTGAAGTTATGAATAAAATCAAAGACTCGAACAACTTGCTTGTAAAAGTCATGAAAATTAGTGTTTTACAGCTATTACTGGCATTTGCGTTCGTTAGCGTCTCCCTCGCCCATACCGGCTATGGACAGAATATGCTGGAGCAGAAAATCTCCCTAGAAGCCAGGGATCAGAAGGTCGGTACCGTGCTGGGCATGATCTCGCGGATATCGGGGGTCAGGTTTATGTACAGTCCCGAACTGATCAAATCCGAACGCAACGTTACCGTCATTGCACGGGAAGAAAAACTCCAGGTTGTACTCGAAAAGCTGCTCCGCCCGCTGGATATAGGCTATGAAATTTCCAAGAAACAAATCCTGCTCAAGAGGGAGAAGCATCCGAAAGAGACTTACCTTCCCGACATGGAGACCCACGCCGCGCAGCTGATCGGCAGCTGGTCGCCCGACCGCCTGGTCAGGGGTACCGTCACCAGTTCAAACGGGGAGGCCCTGCCGGGTGTAAATGTGCTGCTGAAAGGTTCGCAGCTCGGTACCATCACCGACGGGAACGGCGCTTTCAGCCTGACCGTCCCCAATAGCGGGGCGACGCTTGTCTTTTCTTTCGTAGGCTTTGTCAGCCGCGAAGTCGCCGTAGGAGAAAACCAGACCACGGTGACCGTCTCGCTGGAAGTAGACCAGAAGTCGCTGGAGGAAGTGGTGGTCATCGGGTACGGTACACAGAAAAAAACTTCCCTTACCTCGGCCATCTCGAAAGTCGAGAACAAAAACCTGGACCAGATCCCGGCAGGCCGGGCAGAGTCCGCACTGGTAGGCCGGATGGCCGGCGTGAATATCGCGCAGACCCGGAGCACCCCGGGCGCGGCACCCACCATCACCATACGGGGCCCCGGCTCTATTTCGGCCAGCAATGAGCCCCTGGTCGTCATAGACGGCTTCCCGGGCGGAAGCTTCAACAACGTCAACATGAACGATGTCGAGTCCATCGAGGTACTCAAAGACGCCTCCTCGGCAGCGATCTACGGATCCAGGGGATCGGGCGGCGTGATCATCATCACCACCAAGAACGGGAAGGAAGGAAAGCCCAAGCTGAACCTGAACGCGTACGTGGGGATTTCGCAGCCGATGCGGCACGGCCGGAAAAAATGGATACAGGGCGGCCAGGAGTTTTTTGACTATACCGCAAGATTTGCCAACCGCGACTTCTACTGTGCGGGGGGCGATATCACGCTGCCGCTGTGGGGTGACGAAAGACGCCCGGAAGTCTACCGCATCCCCTCCATTATCAAAGAAGGTGATTACAACTGGGAAGAAATCCTGCTGAGGCCGGCCCCGATCCAGAACTACAGCCTGTCGGTATCGGGAAGGAAAAATGATGCCCGCTACTACATTTCCGCCAACCTCAAAGACGAAAAGGGAACGCTGATCCATACCGGGTACAAACAGTATGCGCTCCGGGCAAATATCAACCTCGACATCAGCCCCAGGGTACAGGCCGGGGTCATGATCAGCCCGAACTATACCCACCGGCGGGCCTTCGACAACGGCGTACAGAACCTGATCAAGATGCCCCCTTTCCTTTCCTCTGAAAAACAGCCGGACGGCACCTACCTCAAGCCGCGCGACTACTGGGGAGTCAGGGTATCGGGAGGCGTAAACCCCCTGGCGACGATGGAAGGCACGTTTAATTACGTGACCACCCTTAACAATGTGGGAGAGATCTTCTCCAGGTTCAAACTGGCTAAAGGTCTGGATTTCAGAACTTCCTTCGGCTTCAACCTTACTTACAGCACCAACGACTTCTTCCAGGAGGCCCGTGCCGAGCCGGGTAACAGCAACCTGGCGAGGGGTTCGGCCAGCGACAGCAGAACCTACAACTGGATCAGCGAGAACGTGCTCAGCTACAACAACCAGATCGGCAGACATAATTTCAGCGCGATCTTAGGTGCGTCCTACCAATATAACCTTTCCCGGGGATCGGCCCTGGCCATCCAGCCCGGCAGCTTTGCCAACGACGTCATCTGGACGCTGAACAACGCCATCATATCCCCCAGCGGAAGCTATACGTCCAAATCCCAGTGGGGCCTCACCTCCTATTTCAGCCGAGTCAACTATGATTTTGATGAAAAGTACCTGTTCTCGGCCTCCCTGCGAAGCGACGGAAGCTCCAGGTTCGGACCTGCCAACCGGTGGGGTCTCTTCCCTTCGGCTTCTGCCGCCTGGCGGATATCCAAGGAGTCGTTCTTTGAAGGGGTGAGGGGCATCGACGAGCTCAAGCTGCGGGCCAGCTACGGGGCTGTCGGGAATTTCAACATCGGTGACTTCCAGTACCTGGGCACAATCGGGGATGCTATCTACTCGCCCGGCGGGCAGCTGCTGCAGGGCAAGGCGCAGAACTCGTTCGGCAATTCGGAGCTGAAATGGGAAAAAACGGCCAGCTACGACATCGGGCTCGAAGTCAGCATGCTCAAAAACCGCATCAACCTGGTGCTCGATTATTATAACAAGACCACCAACAACCTGCTGTACAACGTGAGCATACCGGCGATATCCGGGTTTACCAGCACCATCGTTAACATAGGGGATATCGAAAACAGGGGACTTGAGCTGGAGCTGTCCACCAACAACTTCGTGGGCGACTTCAAATGGAAGTCGTCGTTCAACTTCACCCTGAACCAGAACCGGGTAAAAAGCATCGGCAACGGGATCGACCAGGTGATCAACACAAACTTCCGCGGTATGGGCTGGCTCCTCCGGCCGGGCGAACCCATGTTCTCCTATTTCGGCTACCGCCAGATCGGGGTGCTGATGAACAAGCAGGACCTGATCGACCATCCCATCATGCCCAACCAGCCGGTGGGCAGCACGATGTATGACGATGTGGACAGAGACGGCGTCATCACTCCCGACGACCGGGTGGTCCTGGGCAATTTTATGCCGAAGATTTTTATGGGCTTTGTCAATGACTTTTCCTACAAAAACTTCGACCTGAGCATCGCGATGCAGTCGTCGCTGGGCGCCAAAAAGTGGAACTTTGAGACCGCCTACTACATGGGGCCGACTGTCTCGGCATTTTACAAGCCGGCGATCGAAGGACAATGGTGGTCTGAGGAAGAACCCGGCAACGGGAAAAACCCCGGGCTCTCCCTGCAACACGTCGGCAACAGTGACTATTTCATACAAAATGCTTCTTTTTTAGCTGTAAGAAATATCAATTTCGGCTATACGATTCCTGCCTCAGTCACCAGAAAGGCGCGCATCGACAACCTCAGGGTGTACCTGTCCGTGAGCAATGCATTCATGTTTAAGAGCAGGAACTTCTGGGGATATAACCCTGAAGGCCAGACCACGGGAGATATCAGCGGCATCGGCAGTACACCCGGTCACAACGACGGCGCCGAGCCGATCCCGAGAATTTTCGCGCTCGGGCTCAACCTCAATTTCTAGGACTCAAAAATCTGAAAAAGCATGAATATCAAGAATAGTATAAGGATAGTGGTCTTCGGTTTTCTGCTGGCATCCTGCGATGTCGTGAACCTGGACCCCATTTCGACACTTACAGAAGCCAATTTCTACAAAACCGCGGACGACATGAACCGGGCGGTAGTAGGGATTTACAGCAGGTACCAGGCACGCCTGCCCCGCGACTGGGCCATGCTCGAAATGCCGACTGACCACATGTACATATCACCTACCTACAGGGGTATCACCGGGCTGGAAACAGTAGACATCCTGGACTTCCAGTCTTCGAATGATATCTTCCGGAATTTCTGGCAAACGACCTACAACGGCATCTTCCGGGCCAATACCGTGCTGAAAAATCTTGACAACCCGACGAACTACGCGGCCAACCAGAAAAACCAGCTCGAAGGCGAAGCCAGGTTTATGCGGGCGCTGATGTATTTCGACCTGGTCAGGTCTTTCGGGGGAGTTCCCAAGGTAGAAAATCCGCTTACCGTCGAGGAATCCAGGAACCAGGAGCGGGCCAGCGAAGAGGAAATCTATGCCCTTATCGTATCGGACCTGAAAACAGCCATCGAGAAGCTGCCTCCTCCATCCGATATCGCCTACGGACGGGCCAGCAAGGGCGCGGCCACAGCGCTGCTGGGGAAGGTCTACATTTACCTCAAAGACTGGCAGAATGCCCACAGCTACCTGGAGCAGGTCGATCAATACGGCTATGAGCTCCTGGATAACTTCCAGCACCTCTGGTCGCTTCAGCATGAAGACAACAAGGAGTGCATCTTCGCAATCAAATACCTGGAAGGGAGCAACAGCCACCGGCTCTCCCTGGACTTCCTGCCTTATTTCGGGGTAGAAGGCGTTACGGCGTCCAACGGGGGAGAGCTGGCGCTGGTCGCCTGGAGCCTGCATAAAAAATTCCTGGACGCCGACTCGCGGAAAGCCACCACCATCACCGAATACTGGCGCTCACCGGGCAGCGGTAATCCCCTGCAATGGAAACCGTATTTCAGCAAATTTATGGTCAACAATGCTTCCATTTCCGGGATGGATATCCCGGTGATACGGTATGCGGATGTACTGCTGCTCAGGTCCGAGGCGTTGTACAACCTCGACCGCAAAGAAGAGGCGCTCTCCTTCCTTAACAAAGTACGCGAAAGAGCCTTTAAGGGAACCGCCTACAACTATGTGCTGAGCGATATTGCAAATGCCGACCAGTACCTGGACAAGCTTCTGCTGGAAAGACAGCTCGAGCTGGCCCTGGAAAGCCAGCGTTGGTTTGACCTGGTACGCACCGGGCGCTTCATGACCGTACTTTCCAAAATAGAGTGGGGATATAACCCGGTGACGCAGACGGCCCAGGAGGTCCCGCTCACCCCGAGGGCCCACTACAAATATTTCCCCATACCGCAGCACGAGATTGACCAGTCGTATCCCGGTGTTCTCAAGCAAAACGAAGGCTATAGCAATAACTAAGCCGTTCCCGGCACCACACCAAAAATAAAAACCCCTGCTTTCTGAACAGGGGTTTTTATTTTTGGTATATAGTGAGCGCCGTCAGTTGGTCAGCTCCTCTTCGCGGTTCTTCACCGTAATGCTCAGCTGCTCGCTGGATCCGTCGTGGTCTGCAATAAGTACGTCCCCTTCTTTCAGGTCGCCCTTGAGGATTTCCTCCGCGATCGGATCTTCCAGGTATTTCTGGATGGCCCGGTTGAGCGGTCTTGCGCCGTATTGCGGATCGTATCCTTTTTCAGACAGGAAGTCCTTGGCAGGCAGGGTCAGCTCTATTTCGTAGCCAAGCCCTTTTACACGGCCAAACAGCTTGCCCAGCGAGATGTCGATGATGCGGTGCAGGTCCTCCCGCTGCAGCGAATTGAAGACGATCACGTCGTCCAGGCGGTTCAGGAACTCCGGCGAGAAGGCCTTGCGCAAAGCGCTCTGGATGGTCGTCCGCATGATCTCATCCTGGCTTTCTACCTTCGCTTTGGTCGCAAACCCGATCCCCGCACCGAAATCTTTCAGATCCCTCGCCCCGATGTTGGAGGTCATGATGATGATGGTGTTGCGGAAATCCACCCTGCGGCCCAGACCGTCGGTAAGAATCCCGTCGTCCAGCACCTGCAGCAGGATGTTGAACACATCCGGGTGCGCCTTCTCGATCTCGTCCAGCAGCACGACGCTGTAGGGTTTGCGGCGGATCTTCTCCGTCAGCTGGCCGCCTTCTTCGTAGCCGACATACCCGGGAGGCGCTCCCACCAGGCGGGATACACTGAATTTCTCCATGTATTCACTCATGTCGATACGCACCAGGGCATCGTCCTTGTCAAAGAGGTACGTAGCCAGGACCTTGGCCAGCTCCGTCTTCCCGACGCCGGTAGGCCCGAGGAAAATAAACGAACCGATCGGCTTCTTGGGATCCTTGAGCCCGACACGGGTTCTCTGTATCGCTTTCACAAGCTTGTCGATCGCCGAATCCTGGCCGATCACCTTGCCTTTCAGCTCCTCGCCCATGTTCAGGAGCTTCTTCCCTTCGTCGAGCGATACGCTCGTTACGGGGATACCCGTCATCATGGCTACGACTTCCGCCACATTCTGCTCGGTGACGGTATATCTTTTCTTCCTGGTCTCTTCCTCCCAGAGCTGCTTGGCACGATCCAGCTGGTCGATGAGCTTTTTCTCCCGGTCGCGCAGCTGCGCCGCCTCCTCGTACTTCTGGCTCTTGACGACCCTGTTTTTCTCGATCTTGATATTTTCGATCTGCTCCTCGAGCTTCAGGATGTCTTCCGGTACGGTGATGTTGCTGATGTGCACGCGGGCGCCCACCTCATCCATCACATCGATCGCCTTGTCAGGCAGGAAGCGGTCCGTGATATATCTTTCGGATAGCTTGACAGCCGATTCGAGCGCATCGGATGTATAGTTGACGTGGTGATGGTCCTCGTACTTGTCCTTGATGTTCTCCAGGATCTGTATGGTCTCCTCCACCGAAGTCGCATCGACCATGACCATCTGGAAGCGACGGGCCAGCGCGCCGTCCTTCTCGATGTACTGCCGGTACTCATCCAGCGTGGTCGCCCCGATGCACTGGATCTCACCCCGCGCCAGCGCAGGCTTGAACATATTGGAGGCATCCAGCGAGCCGGAAGCTCCGCCGGCGCCGACGATCGTATGCAGCTCATCGATGAACAGGATCACGTCCGGGGACTTCTCCAGCTCATTCATCACTGCTTTCATCCGCTCTTCGAACTGGCCCCTGTATTTGGTGCCGGCGACAAGCGAAGCCAGGTCGAGCGTCACCACCCGTTTTCCGAAAAGCACCCGGCTTACCTTTTTCTGCACGATACGGAGCGCGAGCCCCTCGGCGATCGCGGTTTTCCCGACACCCGGCTCCCCGATCAGGATCGGGTTATTTTTTTTCCGGCGGCTCAGGATCTGCGCTACCCTTTCGATTTCCTTTTCCCGGCCGACGATCGGGTCCAGCTTGCCCACTTCGGCCAGCTTGGTCAGGTCGCGGCCGAAATTGTCAAGCACCGGCGTACGCGACTTCTCCGTCCCTTTGGACTCCTTCCCGGTCGAAGATCCGCCGAACATACCGCTGCGTGCGTCCTCATCCCCGTCTTCCGTTTCAGGACCCATGTGCGGGTGATTGCCTGAAGATTGATATTCCAGCATCTCCTTAATCACGTCATAATTAACATTATACCTGTTCAATACCTGGGTAGCGATATTGTCGGGATCCCGCAGTATGGAGAGCAGCAGGTGCTCCGTCCCGATCAGCGGACTTTTGAATATCTTTGCTTCCAGGTAGGTAATCTTGAGCACCTTCTCGGATTGCCTGGTAAGAGGTATATTCTGAAGGTTCTTTACGTTGCCCGTCGCCGAGCCCTTGGTCGCCAGTTCGATCTGCTCCCGGATTTCCTGGGGTCCGATACCGAGTTTTTTCAGCAAAGCCACAGCAACTCCTTCTCCTTCGCGGATCATCCCCAGCAACAAATGCTCAGCGCCTATATAATCGTGACCCAACCGCAAGGCTTCCTCACGGCTCATCGTGATCACTTCTTTAACCCGATTCGAAAACTTAGCTTCCATGAAAGAGGAATATTGTATTTAGAACTGTTTAGTATTAAACGAATAAACTATTCACTTTGTTCATTATTCTGCGCAACAGAAACACCATTTATTCGTGACTCCTTTAAAACCCGGGGAGACTCCGGTCCCTGGTTGAACAACAGATCAATGATACTCAGGTTAGGAACAAAATCATTCCCGAACGTCTGATAATATGGTATGCTTCTGTAAAAAAAACAATTTTCTTTGTCTTTTTTTGCCTTAATGCGATATCTGGCATCAAAAATTTTTGACCCGGCCTTCTCTTCGTATGACAAAGTGTACGCAATCCGGGGATTCATCCCCAGGAATTTAAGACAAATTGTCAGCAGCTCACGATTCAGATCAAAAAGAAATACGGGTTTCCCGCGGTAAACCCGCTCCAGGTCGGGGGCGTAGAATTCGTAGTAGGGGGACTTCCCGTAGGCCGACTGAAAGCATCCCCAATGCCGCCTGATCCAATCCTGCCGGTAATCGATACGGATGTCCCGGTACAGCTTCACAGCTCCCTGTTGCCGGACCGGAACCGTGAGCAGATCCGTTTTATTGGTGGTGAGCACTTCGCAACGGTTCCGGTAAGTTTGCTTCCGGTAGTTTTCGCAGGCTTCGATCCGCAGCTCCCCGAAGCCCGAAATGCAGGCGAAGTATTCGATGCAGGGCAAATGATGCAGCTCGATCAGTACCGGCCGAACTTTTATTGGATCAATCATGCCGAAATTCAAACATAAAACTTAATTTTCCACTATTAAAGCAGGCCGCGGGAGGAGCAGCGGGCTCCGGCCTGCCGCAGGGCGCCTGCCTCCCCTGCGGCAGCAGAAGTAAAACTAAGATTTCTTTATTTATCATTTACAATACATCTAAACATCATTTTAATGCAACGAAGAAACTTTATCAAATCGACGTTGGGACTGGCGGGTGCTGCGATGGTTCCTGCCTTTTCTTTTGGAGAAGCCCCCGCAGCCAGGCATCATTTCAAGCTCAAATATGCCCCTCATTTCGGGATGTTCCAGAACAGCGCGGGCAAGGACCTGGTCGACCAGCTGAAATTCATGGCAGACGTGGGGTTCAAAGCGCTGGAAGACAACGGCATGATGAACAGACCCGTTGCAGACCAGGAAAGAATCGCCAGAGAGATGGGCCGGCTGGGCATGCAGATGGGGGTTTTTGTTATCCAGAAAGGCGGGAACGGGGCCAACACCCTTGCCGCCGGCAAGAAGGAGCATATCGACATCTTCCTGAAAGGCTGCAGGGATGCAGTTGAAGTAGCCAAAAGAGTCAACGCAAAATGGCTGACCGTTGTGCCGGGGGACTTCGAGCGGGGCCTCCCGATCGGGATACAAACCGGGCATGTGATCGACGCGCTGCGCCGGGGGGCTGAAATCCTGGAGCCTCACGGGCTGGTGATGGTGCTCGAACCGCTGAGCGATACTCCCGACCTTTTCCTGCGCACTTCCGACCAGACCTACGAAATATGCCGGGCCGTCAACAGCCCCGCCTGCAAGATTCTTTTTGACGCCTACCACCTTCAGAAAAACGAAGGGCACCTCATACCCCATATCGACTGGGCCTGGAACGAAATCGGCTACTTCCAGGTGGGAGACAACCCGGGCCGGAAAGAGCCCACAACCGGGGAGATCAACTATAAGAACGTGTTCAAATACATCTACGACCGGGCCAGGAAGGAAGGCCGGGATTTCATCATCGGGATGGAGCACGGAAACTCGAAGCCCGGTAAGGAAGGCGAAGACCTGCTCATCAAAGCCTACGCAGAGAGCGACAGCTTCCCGGCATAAGGACCCGCCTGGTTTTGGGTTCAGCCCGGCTGCACCCAAAACCAGCTTTACCGCTGCCCCCTTATAATACCACGACCGAATTTTCCGTTTCCGCTACTCCCGAGCGGACATATTTGTCTGCCTCCCAATCGTTTTCCCACTTCTCGCCGTCATACAGGTAGCGGAACTGGTACTCCCTGCCGGGGCTGAGCTCCAGCGTCGCCCTGTAAGAACCGTCTTTCTGCTTCCGGAGCTCTGTCGCCTCCTGCGGGTTCCATCCGTTGAACTCTCCGACCAGCGCAATTTTTTTTGCATCAGCCGCGGCTTCGGCAGGTACGGCAAAGGTGACTTTAACCACCGGCCTGCTTTTCAGAATTTGCTTGATCAATGCCATAATGTTGCGGTATTTAACGGTTATAAACCAAATATACAAGTACAAAAAATGACAACAAAATGAAAATCAAACAAATAGACCAAAGTCAACTTTAAATAATTATATATGATAATAATTCTTGGACAAAGTACAATTTTCCCTACCTGATCAGGTACCTTACCCCGAGAAAACCACGCCTTCCCTGGTTGGGTGCGTATACATAGCTGGGGTCGAACGTCAGGCGGTAAGGATTGTCCGGGGTAGCCACGACCTGGCCTTCCCCGTCAAATTTTACCTGTTTGTCGAAAGGATCGAAAGCCCTGGCGATCGAATAGGCCGCGGGGCGGAAGTTCAGCAGGTTTTTGACACCGCCGTAGATTTCCCACCGGGTGCCGATTTTCTTGGTCAGCTGCAGGTTCTGCAGGGACCATACCGGCGAATACTCCGGCCTCGGGTCATCCGGGCCCAGCAAGGGCAGCCGCATAGGGCCGACCAGGCTGCCGGTATAATCGGCGGACAGTCCCCAGCGGTCGAAATCATAAGTCGCCGCCCATGTCGCCATCACCTGCTCGGACAGCACCGGTCTTTCCCGGACCCCGTTGTTTACCTGGAAATTATCCATGAGCGTTATTCCTCCGCTCACCCGGAGCGGCACGTACAGGTTTACATCCAGGTTCAGGCTTACTCCCTGGGAAACCGCATGGCCGTTCAGGTTGCTGTAGATGATCTGGTTGGGATGGGTATCGTAATCCGGGAGAATACGGTTGCTGAACCGGGTATGGAACACCGAGAGAAGAGTGCCCCAAGACGATTTTCTTCGTAAAATTCAGGTTGGCATTCCAGCTTTGCTCCGGCCTGAGCTGCTGTGTGATGACCACTTCCCGCGCACCGCTGAGCGCGGCATGGTCCTCGGTAAACAGGTTGACCACCCGGAACCCCCGGCCCATATTGAACCGGATCGCATCCGTACCGGCCAGGTTAAATTTGTAGGCCAGGCGGGGGGTGAAGATATTTCCATGCCTCGAATTGTAGTCATACCGCATCCCCAGCAACAGCTTGTGACGGCCCATATCTATTTCGTCCTGGACAAAAATCCCGGGCAGGTAAGTGTGGTCGGCGCCCGCCCGTCCGCTGTTTCCCCCGGTAGCCGGTGTATTGTCATCATAGTAGGTGTAACGGAAGGGGAGCCCGGACAGGATCTGGTGCCTGCCCGCCTGCTTCTCCCATAAAAGCTGGCCGAATGCGATCTGCTGATCTGCCATGTAGGGAGTCAGCCCGTAATACGAGTTCTGCCGGTGCATATTCAATGAATACTGGAAAGTCACTTTCTCCTTCAGCGGCAGCTGGTAGGCGCCCAGCAGCTCCCAGCGCCTGGTGTAGATGCTTTCCCCGTATAATTCGTCGCCTCCCCGGTAGGACCTGTTCCATCCCATCTGTCCGCCCCAGCGGTCTTCGTAGAAGTAACGTACGGCCAGATTGGCCAGCCGTTGATGGCTGCGCGTGAAGGTCCACCTGTTGAATACGGAGATCCTGTTCTGTAAGGTCACATCCGTGAAGCCGTCCCCGTTCCCGTCCCTGGGACGCTGGTAGTTAAAGTAGTTGATGCCAAGCAGCGATGTTGCCTTTTTACCGGTATTCAAACGGACACCCAGGTCCAGGTTGACATCGGCCCAGCTGCTGCTGAACACGTCGGCCGAAAGCCGGGGCGCCCGGGACGGGCTTTTGGTAATGACATTGATCAGTCCGCCCATCGCCTCCGAGCCGTACAAAGAAGAAGCGGGTCCTTTCACCACTTCCACGCGGTCTATCAGGCTGGTCGGAATGCCCACGAGACCGTATACGGTCGACAACCCGCTGACGATCGGCATCCCGTCTATGAGCACCATCGTATACGGTCCTTCAAGCCCGTTGATATGGATGTCTCCCGTATTGCATACGTTGCAATTGACCTGCGGCCTGACGCCGTTTACGAACGACAATCCTTCAAACAGGCTGGGTGTCGGGTTCTTGAGCAGGAATTTCTGGGGGACCAGGTCGACCGGAACCGGGCTTTCCAGCCGGGACATCTCCCTCATTGTCCCCGTCACGACGATCTCATCCAGCTCCTGGCTGGCCGCCGACAGGGAAATATCCAGGTACCCGGAACCCGACGGACCCACCGTTACAGAGCGCGTCCAGGGCTTATAGCCCAGCAGGGAAACCGTGAGCACATAGGTTCCGTCGGGTACGCCCGTCATCCGGAACCGGCCCGACGAATCCGTCTGCGCGCCATACGCCGTCCCCCGGAGCGTCACCGTCGCAGCGGCGAGCGGCTGCCCGCCATCCGACACCCGGCCTTGCAGCTCTCCTGCGGAAGCAGCCGGAATCCACCCCAGGAAAATGACAGTCAAAAAGTAAAATGCATGATTCATATCGTCACTAAATAAATATTCAGCCCAAATATAGATACATTTGCGAACAAATAAAAATTATTTTTAGGTTAAGCTAAATTTAGTTTTAAACAAATGAACAAATTCGGCAATGATGCAAAAAAAATGTACGGGAAATCTCATTTAAAATTGTAAATTGCGTGATCATCAGCAACGACCGGTACCCATGTACAGCCAGCAGTGGAAACAGAAAATCAGGAACCTCCTGTTCATCGACATCGAAACTGTTTGTGCCGCCCCTTCGTACGAACAGCTCCCCGAACGGATGAAAGCGCTCTGGGACAGGAAAGCGGGTACGCGTGCGGTCAGGGGAGAATCCGACGCGGAGAAAACCAGCGCGGAACTGTTCTACGAGAAAGGGGCTTTTTTTGCCGAATTCGGCAAAGCGGTCTGCATTGCTTTCGGCGGCTTCTATTTCAATGAAAAAGAGGAGCTCTCCCTGAGAGTCAGGTCCCTTCACGGAACAGACGAGGCCGCCCTGCTTCTGGGGTTCCGGGAATTGACCGGCCGGTACGAACCGGGACAATTGATCCTGTGCGCGCACAACGGGAAGGAATTCGATTTCCCTTTCCTCTGCAGGCGGATGCTGATCAATAGCATTGAGCCCCCGGATGCCCTGCGGATCCAGGGGAAGAAACCCTGGGAGATCCAGCACCTGGACACCATGGACCTGTGGAAATTCGGAGATTACAAATCTTTTACTTCCCTGGACCTGCTGGCGGCAGTCTTCGATATACCCGGCAGCAAATCGGAGCTGACCGGCGACCAGGTGACCCGTGTATATTATGAAGCGCATGATTTTGAAAAAATATGCCGTTATTGCCGGGAAGATGTAGTGGTACTTGCCCAGATTTATCTGAAATTACACACGCTTCCCCTTGTAAAAGCTGAAAACATAACCAGGGTGGAATAACCCTGCGACCATACAAAATGAGAAGAAAACGCGAATCCAAATCCACAAAACCAGTTACACCCACCATCCACCCGGACCATTTCCTCCATTTCATTGACAGCCTTCGTGCCGAGATCATACGGATTTTCCGCGCGCACCCTGAGCAGGTATTCCGAACCAACGATATATATGACCAGCTGGGGGCAGACGACCGAAAGCTGCGTTACCTGGTCACCGAAACCATACATGAGCTGCAGGAGGCCGGTCAGCTCCGCCGCAGTCCCGACGGAGGTTATTCCTGGGTCCGCGCAGCCGCTCCCGTACAGGGCACCCTCGGGCGCGTGGATCATGTCAACCGCAGGTTTGCCTATGTGCTTATAGAGGGAAGAGCCAAAGACCTGTACGTCAGCACCGAAGATCTCAACGGGGCGGTGGATGGCGACCTTGTAAACGTAAGTGTCTTTTTCAACCGCCGGGAGAAGCGGGAGGAAGGGAAGGTACAGTCGGTTGTCGAAAGAGGCCGGACGGAAATAGTGGGTACCCTGGAAGCCTATCCCGGGTATGCCGTGGTAAAGCCCGACCAGCGGAAGCTCTATTATACGCTGCTCATCGCCCCGGACCAGCTGGGAGGCGCCGTGGACGGAGACAAGGTCATTGCCAGGGTAACACAATGGCCCACACGGGTCCGCGAGGCAGAAGGCGATATCATACAGGTACTCGGCAGGGCGGGAGAGAACAATACGGAAATGCACGCCATACTGGCTGAATTCGGTTTGCCCTACGGCTTCCCGGAGGAAGTAGAGAAAGAGGCCGCCGGCATCAGGACCGCGATCCCGAAAAAAGAGGCACAGTCCAGGAGAGATTTCCGGGCCGTTACCACCCTTACCATCGACCCGCTGGACGCCAAAGATTTCGACGATGCGCTCTCTTTCCGCAAGCTTGAAAACGGGAACACAGAGATCGGGGTGCACATCGCAGACGTTTCCTACTATGTGAGACCGGGCAGCGAAATAGAGAAGGAGGCTTACCGGCGCGCCACATCGGTGTACCTCGTCGACCGCACCGTACCCATGCTTCCCGAGAAGCTCTCCAACGACCTCTGCTCGCTCCGCCCCCATGAGGACCGGCTGGCCTTTTCCGCGGTTTTCGAGCTGACCCCCGACGCACGGATTTCGGCCGAATGGTTCGGCCGGACCATTATCCATTCGGACCGGCGCTTTACTTACGAGGAAGCCCAGGAAGTGCTGGAGACCGGCACGGGCGAATATGCGGAAGAGCTGACGACGCTCAACAGCCTGGCCGGAAAAATCCGCAGGGAACGGTTCAGGAAGGGAGCCGTCAACTTCGAGACCGTAGAAATCAAATTCCGGCTGGACGAAACCGGGAAACCCCTTGGTATTTATTCCAAAGAACGGAAAGACGCGCACAAGCTGATCGAAGAATTTATGCTGCTGGCCAACAGGAGAGTGGCCGAATATGTATACGGCACCTCCAAAGGCGCGGTAAAGAATACGATGGTATACCGGGTCCACGAAGCGCCGGACCCCGAGAAGCTGCAGAACTTCGCCACTTTCGCCGCCAAGCTCGGCTACAAGGTAGAGGTGGAAAATGAAAAGGGCATCGCCAGCTCACTGAATGCCATGCTGGAAGAGGTGGAAGGGAAACCCGAACAAAACCTGATCGAATCGCTTGCGGTACGCACCATGGCCAAAGCCAGGTACAGCACGGAGGACCTCGGGCACTTCGGGCTGGCCTTCCGGAGGTATTCGCATTTTACTTCTCCCATCCGTCGATACCCCGACCTGGTGGTACACCGCCTGCTCCAGCATTATCTTAGCGGGGGCAAGCCGGAAAACAAGGAGACCCTGGAAGCCCAATCCAGGCACGCATCGGAAAGAGAGCGGCTCGCCGCAGAAGCGGAAAGGGCCTCCATCAAATACAAGCAGATGGAATTCATGAGCCTCCAGGAGAAGGGGAAAGTCTTCGACGGGATCATCACCGGCGTCACCGAATTCGGCATTTTCGTGGAAATCACGGAAACGGCTTCCGAAGGGATGGTCCGGATGGCCGATCTTACCGGCGACTTCTTTGACCTGGACAAGGAAAACTACAGGCTGATCGGTCAGCGGTCAGGCGTGACGTATACATTCGGAGATAAAGTCAGGGTGAGCGTAAAGGACATCAACCTGGGCCGCCGGAGCATGGACCTTGTGCTCGAAGGAGGAGACCAGCAGGGAGGACGAAGCCGGAGGTCACGGACGGAATCCGCTTCGCGCCGGAAAGAAAACCCCCGCCGGGCAAATCAGCGCCGCAGAAAATGACCTTTTGATTTTCTGTCTAACTTTGCGGATCATCAAGTTTCGTTCTTATTTATGTCTTCCCTGTATATCGTAAAAATCGGCGGCAATGTAATT